>CBFGVZ010000007.1:0-38944 GCA_965652315.1 uncultured Saprospiraceae bacterium
TTTTGGAAAATAGATTCATCGGACGACTGGTTTTGTTCGGACCAACGGCTGCCATACCTCAATTTGTAATGCCCGCAAAGTGGTATAAAAAACAGAGGTCGGAATCCCACAATAGGTTTATTGTAGCAGAAGACTCCAGATATATGGTTCGATCACTCCCACAACATTGCCCAGCCTCCATTGAATTCTGTGGTCCGGCGCGTCCTGATTCCTGCAAATATCAATACAAGGACACCGCTTATCATGTCACTGCATATCGCTGAGACAAAATCATAGCCCAGAATCCAGGGGGCCAGTACCAGCCATATCCCGGGGACGAAGTTCCACAGACGGACTCCACGCAGGACTTCCCAGCAGGCCAGCGTGGAAAAAGTGACGATCACAGGTCCGATGATATGACCGTTGTCGCTGGCCACATCATTATAACCCAATACGTAGGGTGCTGACATGAGCCAGATTCCAATAGCGATATTGATCAATTGTGGCCACATATTAATTCACCTTTTCAATTTCATTCCGATTTCCGCAAAAAACTTTCCACATGGAAATGTCCGGTTGCTTCTGTGCCTTTTTCAAAAACTGGAGGCTGGCCAGAACTTCATCCATAGCTGGGCCGATCATAACAACTGAAATGATAGCCGACGCCAGACACAGCGAACACCAGGCAGAGAAAAGAACCGGTTGGAATACAACCAGCATCACACTCACTATCCCAAGTGGGCCAACCGCTACTCCAAAAACCACTACTATCCAGGGCATACGCTTCCACCTCTGACGCCCGCCGATGATCCCGGTCACCGCATCCAGAAGATACCCTATTGCACCCAGTGCAGCATCTGGAATAGGTAGAAGATGTGATATACTGGAGTTTAAAATTGTTTCACTACCGTTCCCAAAAAACGGTTCCCAAACTGTACTAAAAACTTCTAGTTGATACAAAGCCAAATAGGTCGCTATACCAAATCCAACCAGGGCTATAACCACGATCGGTATCCGCTGTGACCAATCGGACGGATTGTAGCTCCATCCTGGTGGTTTAAAATGATGCACGGCGATCATAATTTAGTCCAGATTATTTTCCCGGTACCACCGCTCCGGATCGGATTTGAGGTGGCGGATCATGATTGGTAGCACTTCAAGCAACCGATATTTTGGTTTCCAGTCCAATATTTCACGCGCCCGCCCAATATCGTATTCATAATGGTCATCTGCTCTATCGATCATCCAGGGCTTGATAAAAGGATCGCCAAATAAATCCCGCATCCATGCACCCGCTTTGGCCAGACCCCGTGGCATTTCCCAGGTAGCCCATTCATTCCCATGAATCAGTTGACCGATGGTATTCTGGAGTTGTTCATAGGTCGGGGTTTCCGGTTCCCCAATGTTGATAGCCGTTTCATCTGGAATTTCGGCCGCGTGCCTGACCGTACTCTCAATGGCGTCCAGTACGTCCTCCATATGGACGAAAACACTCCCATGATGGATATCTCCGGAATAAAAATGACTGATCAGATCATCTTCATATATCCGCTTGATTTGCTGGCTGAGTGGGATAGAATGACACCAGTCCGTATAAATACCCGCCAGCCGGAGAAATACAGTGGACATATCTTCATTGTACCGTCGAATCACTTCTTCAGTATGCAATTTCGATTCCGGATACCCCCAATGTGCCTCAACCGGACAATCTTCGTCAATCTTACGGCCAGGTTCCTGCGGTTTATAAATCAAATTGGTACTGGAGTATATGAATTGGTGCACATTGAATTTCTTCAGATGCCGGAGAAACATCCTGGTGCCCTCTTCATTGATCTGTCCGTAGAGCGGACTGTCTTTTGTATTGAAACTGTAAAATGCGGCTAAATGGATGACAGCAGCAATATCCCGGCCATAGCCGTATCGAATCCGCTCCATGGCCATACTGATAGATTTTTCATCGGTCAGATCAAAATTGACACATTCTGCTTCGATCGGTGGGTAAGGGGGCCCCACCCGATCAAGTCCCACCACCTGAAATTCGGTAGCAAGTCTTTTCACGAGTGCATAACCAATCCGTCCGCTGCTGCCTGTGATAACGACCAGCTTATTCTTTTTCTCCCGGGTCAGCATCTCTGGATTCGGGCCTTTGCCTTCCATATGCCTTACATTTCAATTCAAAATGCTATAACGAGTCGTTCAGTCTATATAATGCCCCGGCAGGGGATTTCTTCGATCCTCCCTGCATATTATCACATATTTGAAAAAATAAATATTAATTAGGGAGAAAATGCAACTTTCGTTCCATCCGGGGCGTTAGAGAAGCATATCCTGATTACCGGAAAAGTCCTACATTTTCGAATCGAGGTCATATTTATTGTTGCACCTCGAACGGACAACACTGCTTACTTTACTACGAACCTGTTTTAGGATACAGATCGCCTTCAAATATTGCATTTTTAATGATCAAAAACCTATGCTATGGTACAATTAACAAATGCCCTGAAAGAACAGGATCTTGAAAATAAGTGGTTAAAAATCCGAACGACCTTTTTATTTGAATACCGGGAATTGTTTCCAGATGATCTGCAGTACAAAAAGGGAGAATTCAGTAAAATGCTGCACAAGATCGGAAATAAAATCGGGTTGACCGAACCACAACTTCGACGTAAGATATTGCGATGGGAAGATTCGGCTTCACATTACTTTTGAACCATTTATCCAATCCACTCCTTTTTTCAGCCACTGCTGGGTGTTCAATGCATCGGAATCGTTTCCGGGATCGTATTGATATTTCCAGTTGGCCTGAGGAGGTAAACTCATAAGTATGGATTCTGTACGACCATCGCTCATTAAACCAAATTTCGTTCCGCGGTCCCATATCAGATTGAACTCAGCATATCGGCCACGACGAAGCATCTGCCAGTCTACCTGTTCAGCTCCGTACGAAAGGCGGATAGAATTTTCCAATTGTTCGCGGTATGCCGGTCCGAATGCTGTGCCTACGTTTTTGACAAATCCAAAAATACCATCTTTATCTGATCCGGATTTCCCTCCAGGGCCGAGAAGTTCGGGACTACGACAATTCAGGTGGTCAAAGAAAATTCCACCTACGCCCCGCGTTTCCCGGCGGTGAGGCAGGTAAAAATAATCATCTGCCCCGTCTTTGAATTTTTGGTATGCTTCTGGATGGAAATCATCGCACACTTGCTTTAGTCTGCGATGGAACCTGGTCGCCAGCGCTATATCTATATAGTGCGGTGTAAGATCAATTCCGCCCCCGAACCACCACTCCTTTCCGCCATCCAGCTCAAAATACCGAACGTTCATGTGGATGATTGGAACCATTGGAGAAACCGGGTGTAACACTATGGAAACCCCGCTGGCCCGCCAACTTTCCCCTTTCATTTTCATGGACTCGCGCATCAATGGTGTAACTGCACCGTGCACATGGGAAAAATTGACACCTCCCTTCTCGATGACCTGTCCATGGATGATTCGTGTACGACCTCCACCTCCACCATCCCTTTCCCACAAATCCTCCCGGAAAGTTCCTTTTCCGTCCAATTCGGTTAATTCCTGGCAAATATCATCCTGAAGATTTTCAAAAAACTGGATTATTTCACTGGTCGCAACCATAATTAAAGTCGTTTGCTGACTTCGAATACCGTTTTCGAGCTATTCCCCACAAAATAATCTTCATCGATCCGGATCACCGGCCTTTTCAGAAATGCGTAATGGCTGAGCAGCAATTCCTTTGCTTCCTCTTCAGTAAGTTCATTGGGCTTTTTGTCCATTTTCCGGAACTGCATACTTCGACCGTTAATCAGGCTGTTGTACGAACCGGTATATTCCTTCATATCCTCCAGCTGGGATTCAGTAACAGGGTTTGTTTTGATATCGATCAATTCCGCATTGTCCCCGGTAAGTCCCAGTTCATCCAATATCCTCCGGCAAGTCGTGCAGGTGGATAAATACCATACGGTCATAACTATGAATTTTGAATTTTAGATTTTAGATTTTAGAAAAATGGATAGTGGAGTTTGGCGCTAAACAACCTCGGTTTTGAATTTAATTTTGTTATCAGGATCCGGGTCTACCAGTATATCTGTCCTGTCACTTCTGAGTTCACATACCTTCTATTCCTACCGAAGAAAAAGGATTTACGCTACTTTCATGCTCCACCCCTTACGAAACCGCCTCTTTTGACTTGTACAAAAGCATGTAGCCCTGACCTACTATCATTTATTTGCCTTCTTATGATCCGCCAGAAATTTTTCCAGGCCGATATCAGTCAACGGATGTTTCAACAATCCGAGAATTGCACTCAGAGGACAGGTCACTACATCGGCTCCGTTGCGGGCGGATTCTACGATGTGAAGCGATGATCGAATGGACGCCGCCAGAATTTCAGTGTCGAAACCCTGAATGGCATAGATCTCTGCAATCTCCTGTATCAGATGCATCCCATTCCAATTGATATCGTCGACCCGTCCAATGAAAGGCGAAACGTATTTCGCACCTGCTTTGGCGCATAAAATAGCCTGACCGGCGCTAAAAACCAAAGTACAATTGATATCAATACCATTATCGGAGAGGTAACGAATGGCTTTCACTCCGTCTTTGATCATCGGGACTTTCACGACGATATTGTCGGCGATTTTTGCCAGTTCCTCGCCTTCTTTAATAATGTCATTGTACTCGGTCGAAATCACCTCTGCACTCACATCACCCTCCACCAATTCGCAGATTTTTTCATAGTGTTTTCGGATATTAGACTTACCGGAGATTCCTTCCTTCGCCATCAGGGATGGGTTGGTCGTGACCCCATCCAGTACCCCCAGATCTTTGGCTTCTTTGATTTGATCCAGGTTCGCAGTATCTATGAAAAATTTCATGGTAGTATTCTTTAGAATGGTTAAAACAAAAAAAGAGAACACATGCCGTCCGCTACAACCGCCTACCCTTGCTGCGTTTCCGCCCTGGGGGGATTCAGCAGGAGCTGGACGCATGGTTCTCTCTTACAAAGATAAGGTATCTGACTGGGAAAACAAAAGAATTATTCAAAGTATGTACGCCATAGATTGGATTCCGGAACTGGTGCTTCGATTTGAATAATTTCCTTCCGTACCGGATGTTCGAATTCCAGTCGGGCACAATGGAGCGCAATGGAACGGTCACCCGTTTTCAATTGAGCGCCATACTTCAAATCACCAATAATAGGTGCCTGAATCCGGGCCAGTTGCACCCGGATCTGATGCGAACGGCCGGTTTCAGGAAACACCTCGATCAGGCATTTACGATTGATAACCTTAACCACACGGTAAGACAGGACACACTTTCGGGCATTGGATTTCCCGGGTTTGGTGACAAAACTGATGTTTTTCTGACGATTTTTGGCAATATAATCTTCCAGGCGACCTTCGAGTTGATCGGGAACCCCATCCGTGAGAGCATAATAATGCTTTCGTACCTGTTTTTTTTGAAATAAAGTATTGACCCGGCCGAGGGCTTTGGAGGTTTTGCTGAATAGTAATGCTCCGCTGACCGGACGATCCAGCCGGTGATTGGGTACCAGAAAGACATCCCCTGGTTTGCGATAGGTGGTTTTGATGTATTGCTTTAGTACCTCAAGGATGGTTTCATCACCCGTCTGATCTCCCTGTACCAGAAAACCACTGGGTTTATTGATCGCAATCAGATGATTGTCCTCATATAAGATCTGAGCTACCTGCACGACGCCCTAAAAATTTAAGTAAAAATCACCGGTGAGCTTGCGGTACTCCGGTGTAAATCCCGGGCCAGTTTCTTCGTGAATGATCAGTCGGTCAGATTCCACATGCCGCTGATCCTGTTGCGAAAATTCCATCAGTAACCGTTCGACAGGCTTGCCCGGCCGACTGAGGACCTCTGTCTGGCGGATCAAATACAGCCGGTATTGCTCGGCGAGTTCGACAAAGCGATATCCTTCCATAACCGGCAGAATGACAGCAAATCGACCATTTGCATTCAACAATTTTTTCACGGCCCGCAACAAGTCTCCATGGGGTAATTTGACCGTGTGACGCACGTCATTACGGGACTGGCTTTCTGAAAGCGTTCCTCCTGTAAAAAAAGGCGGATTACTGACAATCAGGTCAAAGGTATCCTGTGTGTCATACATAAAATCCTGGATGGGGGAATGAACCATTTCCAGCCGGTGGCTCCAGTCACTGAGTGCCGCATTGGCGCAGGCCTGATGATACGAATTTTCATCGATCTCAATCCCGAGAATCCGATTGATATTCTTCGACCGCTGAGCAAGCATCAGCGTGATGACGCCAGAACCCGTACCGATATCCAGACTGGAACGGACGTTATCCACGTGAACCCAGGAACCCAGTAGGACTCCGTCGGTGCAGACTTTCATCATACACTGATCCTGATGGATATCAAATTTTTTAAAATGAAATACGTCTTCTCTTACCAGTACGTCCATAAAGCTTTATGTTCTGTCATGATCTAAATTTCCAATTTCGGGCCATTCAGTACGGGGGTACAAATATCACACTTTTTTGGAAAAAATCCTATTAAGTAATTGAGAGCTCGGGATTTGGAGTTTGAAGTGCGGAATGTTCGTTATTGGACGTGTGAGATGGACCGGGCAAAATTGGTATTTCAAATGTCTCTTACTAAAGGATACACCTTACGCGGTAAGCCGTGTTCTTTCATCCTGGAATTTAATCATAGCAACAGCGTTCAAGGTATTATTTCGCTTTATTATCCCAAATAATTTCCCTTTTCAGGTTTATTCTCTAAATTTGGCTCCCGAAATTATACCAATGATATGAAAACTGCACCACGGACCAAATCTGAGAAACGAAAAGCCGGATTATACTTTTTGATAGCGTTGACTATTATGGTTCTGCTTCTCATTTTTGAACCAGAATTTTTCTGGATTCCACTGCCATTTGTCCTAACCTATGCTGTGGTGGCATTGGATAAAATGTAATTATTCCATCCCATCATTTCTGTCACTATTTACCAACACTGCATTCCATCCAGTCCACCTGAGACAGACCATGTCAGTGACTTTACTGGTCTTCAGGAGTGCCTGACCTGGGAGATATTCCACAATGTATTCAACCAGAATATCTCCTTCCCAGATCATAATTTCTGGAAGACACTCCTGGCGCCACCTGAAAAAATCCACGGTATCCTTTTAGCAGGAATTTATTCCGCTATGCTCAAGTCCGCCGCTCACCATCATCTTGAAAAAGGAATCGGCTGTCTGTTTCAACTTTTCGACTAAGCTCTAACTACTTACAACGCCCACACTACTCCCATACCCCAGTATGCTCAGCATATGCTCAGAGCTTTGTTCATCGCGAAAGACGTAATCCACATAATTCCCGGTGGAGTCCCGGTCGATTACGATCGTTTTGGGTGAAGGGATCAGGCAGTGCTTGATCCCCCCGTAACCGCTGATCGCATCCTGGTAAGCTCCTGTATGAAAAAATCCGACGTACAGGGGTTCGTCATCATTGTCCGGATCGATTTCCGGGAGAAATACCTGTTGGTTAAGGTCTTCGGTATTATAATAGTCGGAATGATCACAACTGATCCCACCGATATTTACATTGACAAAAGGCCGATCCCACTTATTAATGGGCAGCAGAATAAATTTTTCGAGGATTCCCCAGGCGTCGGGTATGGTATTCATCAGGCTGTTATCAATCATATACCACCGTTCGGCATCGTTCTGCCTTTTTTCTTCCAAAACGGTAAAAATGGTAGCACCACTCTCCCCTACTGTATATTTTCCGAATTCGGTAAACAAGTTCGGATCTTCAATCTCTTCCTCCGTGCAGATTTGTTTGATGGACGAAACGATATCATTGACCATGGATTTATAGTCAAATTCAAACCCCATGTTGTTCCGGATTGGAAAGCCACCGCCGATATTCAAATCCTGAAGTGTAGGACAGATATGCTTCAACTGGGCATATAGCCGGATTGCTTTACTGAATTCACCCCAATAATATAAATTGTCTTTAATACCTGTATCGATGAAAAAATGCACCATGGTCAGGTTAATGTTTTTCAGCTTGGAGATCTTTTTTTTGTAAAAAGGAATGATCTCCTCAGGCCGGATACCGAGCCGTGAAGTATAATATGCCGACTGCGGCTCCTCATTGATGGCCATGCGAATACCGATATTAATCGGTGACTTCAAGCGTTTGTTGAGTCGTCCCAACTCTGTCATAGAATCCAGAACCACGATGCTATTGCGAAATCCATCTGCCTGCAACTGGATAATGCGGTCGAGGTATTCCGGAGTTTTATAACCGTTGTGGACGATGATGATGTCTTTGTCCAGGTGACCGGCTTCGTGCAGTTTGTAAATGATATCTACATCAA
This sequence comes from uncultured Saprospiraceae bacterium, assembly GCA_965652315.1. Taxonomy (GTDB): domain Bacteria; phylum Bacteroidota; class Bacteroidia; order Chitinophagales; family Saprospiraceae; genus Membranihabitans. The sequence goes on from CBFGVZ010000007.1 coordinate 8,377, forward strand.
AAGCCGAACTGGTCTCCAAATGTACATCGTATTCCAGGGCTTTTCTGATCACGTGTTCAAAATGGCAGCATTTGGTACAATAGCAGTAATAGTATTTGCCTTTGTAGCTGTTGTTTTTCATACTCCTGTTGAACAGGTTCTTGGCTTTCTTGATCTGGTCACCGATCCGGGGGAGATAGGTCAATTTGAAAGGAGTCCCGTATTTTTTGATCAGGTGGCTCAGGGACACGCCGTGAAAGGTGAGTTCTCCATCCAGTAGGTCAAATCCATCCTGCGGAAATTCGTAACTCTGATCGATCAATTCAAAATAGCTGCTTCTCATTCTGTCGCTAAAGAAATTTTTATACATTGTAAATTTAATCCCCACTCCCGGGCACCTGTCCACATCACTGCCATTCCAGCCCCGGTATTCTTTCGGAAAGTAGGTTGCTCTTCCAACCTTTAGAAAACCAAAACGTTCCATGCAGTCTAAAAAAGATTGCTAAATTAAATGTTCTGAACTTATAATTGCGGTTACGGTCCCTAAAATTTTAAAGTCCGGGAAATCTACCACCCATTGGAGAAGTGAAAAACTTCGAAAGCAACAAAAAAAGACCCACCCCAGGGGTAGGCCTTTTAAAAGATAAAATGCAAATCGTTCTTTAATTACGGTACGTAATATAATTTTTTATTTACTACCCCCGACTCCAAAACCAGACGTAAGGTATAGAATCCGGTCGCGGGCAGCAACGAGCCGTCGAGGATGTACTGGGACACTTCTCGTCCTACTTTTTCACTATAAACCTGCCTGCCCGACAGGTCATAAACCTCGGTTCGACGCAGCATGCCCGTCTCGCCGCTCAGGTCAATGCGGACTTCGTGTGAGAAAGGATTGGGATACGGGTTCGACACTTCGTAAGACCCATTTCTATCCGGGCTGACTATCCGAATCTGCTCCCTGAGTTCCTGACCATCATATATCTCTGGTAACAGATCCATTGACAATCGGATCCGGTCTCTGCTGATCACATCTCTCACGGTATGATCAAATACCAGATAAAAGTCCGCCGTCTCATCGGTCTTAATATTATCATCGGATCCGAACCATACCAACCTCAATTTATCACCTGTCATGGTATAATCTTCGCTCTTGATGGGTATCCGACCCGCCTCTACTGCAACCCACGGCACCTCATTCGTATTTTCCAGTGAAAATTGCATCGATTCCACCGGGCTGGTTGAAGAAAGGGTCACTGGAACCCGGATGAATCCATTGTGGAATTCTGGATTTCCCAGAACAAATTGCTCCCGTTTTCCAGCATTCCGGCTACTCGATCGAATCGTAGCGCTGTAATTCACATCTCCCCGTTTTACGCCGGTAAAATGCAGTTTGGACCGATATTCCTGATTGAGCCTGATGCGGGACACGGGTTCCATTTCACTATTTATGAAAATCCAGGATGATCCCGGCAGACTGCTCACTTTTTGCAACAGCAGGCTCTGGATCAAAAGGACATCCAGGATGGTTACGACTCCATCCCCGTTGATATCCGCCGCCAGTTTTTCATATGGCGTGGTCAGGGTCGATTTCCTGGAAGCAATCCTGAATATGGTGAGCGCATCAAAAGCAGTGATACCGTTCAATGGGTGATCATCCTTGCTTGGAATGATGGTCAGGGCTTCGTTGGTCGAGGGAAAATTGCCCAGGTTAAATTTACCATCCGTGCCTGTGATATTTCGACGGATTTCCGACACGGGACCATTGAGTCTGACCTCCACTTCCGGGATAGGTTTCATCTCAGGCGTTTTGATCCCTCCAGATAATTGATTTCGTGCATTGGGGCAAAGGCCACGTGGGTCTTTGATTTCGAGGGTCAAAACATAAAAGTTCGAATTTCCGGCATCATCTACCACCCACATTTCCATCAGGTTGGTTCCCAGCTTGTCACAAGTTACGGACAGAAAGGAGGAACCCGGCAATGGTGGCAACGGCCGACCTTCATTATCGATTAGTCCTTCGCCTTTATACTGCATACGCACTTCATAGTCGGCGTCTGGGCACGGGTGGGTTACCTCGTATGGAATGTCGGACAAAAGGAGCTTGTCATCCGTGCTATTGAGATTGAAAGTGATGGATTCTGGTCCTGAGATACTCAGGGCGTTGCAATAACTTATTTTGAAATCCGAAGAAGTGGATGTCAGGTTATGACATTGATCGGTGGCTTCGACGACCAGCCGGTAATCACCACTTGTCAGGGCTAACCCGGATATCTTTGTACCAATCCCCGATTTGAGTGTATTCCATTCGCCATCCTCTTCCATTTCTATTCGCCAGACGATGGTGAGATCATTTACCGGGGTACAGTCATCAGTCACTTCAAGGTTCCTGCTGAATACATATTCACATCCCTGATCGATGCAGATATCTTCCACATCGCCGTTGACCACCTGTGGTCCTTCAGTGTTTTTGATATAAATGTTCTGTACAAACGGGGGCAGATAATACGGATCGCTTTCACACCAGTCGCTCACTTCCCAGGTTCTTTTAATAGTATAGCATACGCCTGTTTTTCCATCCAGAGCCTGAGTTACTTCATCGGTATAAGTCATCCCCAGATCTTTACAGTTTTCCTCCCACCTCAGTTGCGGGCCACGCGGTGCGACCTCCTGCAGAGTACAGGCGATCAGTGTGGTGTCTGTATATGGCAGGACGAAATCTTCAGGTCTTAGCCGACAATCCTTCGTTATAAAAATTTTCTGTATCACCTGGATGGTCTCGCTTTCGTCCGGCTCCGAACAAGGATTGGTGATGGTGAAGATACGGTCGATGTATCCCTCTCCGCAAATACCAATATTTTCCTCAAAAGACTCCTCCACGGATACATTGCAATTGTCTTCGATCAATCCGTCGACCACCTTAAGTGTAGATGCGACATAAGGTGTAGTGCGCTCATCACTGCATTGGAACAATTTCAGGTGGCTGATACGGCGATCTTCCATGGTGGTTACATACTGACCAAAAACAGACATATTACCTTTAGCCACTTCTTCCTGATACAAAGACTGGTAGGTATAACAATTCATCGAAATGTTGGGCAGTTTGTACTTCACAGAGGGTTGGGACCGATCAGAGACTTTGACCCGGGTCACCAGTTTGGAATAATTGCAAAAAGCATCGATGGCCAGAAATTCGATCAGTACTCCTTCTCCACATACATCTTCACAGCAGAAAGGAATCCGATCTGCCCATCCATACCCCACCAGGCTATCCAGACAGGCATTTTGCTGGAACTCGATTTTCTGAGCGTGGCTGTCATAATATGACCGCACCGCACTGGCTACAGTGGTATCAGCGGAATAACCACAGGAAGTTTTCCAATCCACCCGACGTGCAAAAAGGAATTCCAGCTCACAATTATCAAAGCTGCCTTCATCGAAAGAACTGACATCAGCCCAGGTCAGGGATTGGTTCCGGGCCAGGACTACCGCAGGATCATCATCCAATACCAGGGTGGGTGGTTTTTTATCATTGAGTACCAATACAATCGTGTCTTTTCCGGTGTTTCCACAGTCATCCATCGCCGAATATTCCACCAGATATTTACCTATGGTCATTTGGCGGAACCGAATGTCCGGATGCTCATCAGCAGGATTGAAATTGAGCTGCTGATCTCCCCACTTAATAGTGATAATGAGGTTTTCCGGTGTGCTACATTCCTGTATCAGGCCTGGTACTGGAAAATCACCATCAGCCTGGCAATTATCCGAAATGGCATTGCGATAAAAGGTTGGATACTGCCTGCTGGTATCGAGGCCTTCCACTTCGTAATGTTTTTCGAGGACGTACATACCGGTGTCAAATTGCATTCCCGGGCCGGTAGTATCAATGACGTTGATCACCTGGGTGCAGGTTTTTTCACGGACCTTTTCTCCTTCATAGGAGGTGATCAACCATTCCCGAAAAACGGTTTTGGAGCCACCACAACCAGGTACTTCACTATCCTCATAGGTAACATAAACTTTACAGTAAGGGTCTTCGGAGTAGATGGGTAAACCATCAAAGGTCGGAGAACCGGTACGGAGCGGATTATCCAGTAGTTCAAGAGAGTCGCAGGTAATGTCGGTCTCCGTCGGACAAATGATTTCATCAAAAATAATTTTACGGAGGAAAACAGTATCCACACAGTCTGTGGAATTCCCATTTTGATCTGTTGCGCGCCATATACGCTGGATATAACCCTCGATAAACGGATCATTTTCTACGTTCACCCATTTGTATTCATTCACTCTGAGGTCATAATTCTCATTGCAATCAGCGATTACCTGGGGTTTACCAAACAAGTTGTTCTTGGGATCATAGGCGCGGGGATCACTGCAAAGGACAGTATCATTTTTACAAATCAGTCTGGGGCCGGTAAAATCGCCCAGTGTGATGTTGGAACGGCAAAACTGTCCGGTTTCTTTGTGTGTAATGGTCGCTTCAAATGTTCTCCCGTTGTATTGCTTCGGAACAGGATTGGGTACGGTCAGGTTTTCAAGCTGCAAGGTAAATTCAAAATCGTCCAGGCACTTGATCTTACCATTGGTGATGACCTCATTAATGTCTATAAAGCGCTCACAATCCATCCCAAAATCCAATTTCAGGTCATTGATACAGTTGAGATTCAGCCGGTTGAGATCTTTATCCACATGGATCGTAATGGTGTCAATGAGACCGAGCGGTGGGAAATAACTCACTGCGAACATGACCAGTTTGGTATAGCCACGGTCGGTTGTCTCCCATTGAACTTCGACGCTCTCCCCGATGGCACTTCCCACGAACTCACCAGGGCCTTCGATGATCCGCCACTGGATGTTCATGGGAAAATAGATGTCAACACCAATATGGTATTCATTGGATAGACCGGGGCAGGCGACATTATCCCCCACAATCACGTCTTTGAGTATTTGCTGCCCGGCAGCGTATGACATTGCGCTGAATATTAGGACGACACAGCACAATGCCTGGGCCAGCTTCCGGAGTTTCAACTGCTGAGTTATCAAATCAAGATTCATTACGATTGCATTTTATTCATGCGAACCAGCACAAATATTATGCCAAATCGTAATATGTAAAATAGATTATATCAAAGATTGATACGTTAACTTTTTATATAATATAAATAACGGATTCGAAATTCCGATCTCTACAAGGGTATATTCCCATGATTTCGTGTCGGGCGTGTTTTGTGTTTATTCTTAAGCGACCGAAAAGCCCGGATGAGGACCCGTCGGGTATGTGCGGGCAGGATGATATCGTCGATAAACCCCAGTTCAGCAGCTTTGTAAGGATTGGCGAAAAGGTCGTTGTATTCCTTTTCTTTTTCCGTAGTTGTCGTTTCCGGATCTTTACTCTCCGATATTTCACGTCGAAATATAATCTCCGCTGCCCCTTTGGCTCCCATCACCGCTATCTCTGCGGATGGCCATGCATAATTATAATCCGCCCCGATATGACGACTGTTCATTACACAATACGCCCCGCCATAGGCTTTGCGAGTGATGACAGTCACCCTGGGCACGGTAGCCTCACAAAAAGCATATAGCAGCTTGGCCCCGTTGGAAATAATGCCGTTCCATTCCTGGTCAGTACCCGGAAGGAAGCCCGGCACATCCTCCAGCACCAATAGGGGGATATTGAAGCAATCGCACAATCGTACAAATCGCGCGCCTTTCGTTGCGGAATCAACATCCAACACACCGGCCAGGCTGGCGGGTTGGTTCGCCACAACGCCTATGCTTATACCAGCCAGTCGGGCAAAACCAGTGATGAGACTGGAACCGAAATCTGATTGTGACTCAAAAAAACTGTCCGTATCGACTATCAGCCTGATGACATCATGCATATCATAAGGTGTATTGGGATTTTCCGGAATGATCCTATCCAGTTCCGGTCGAAATTCATCTTCGGTCTGAAAGGGCAGATCGGGCACGTTTTGTTGATTATGTTGGGGGAGATACGACAGTAACCTTCGGATATCATCGAGGCACCGAACATCAGAAGAAGCGGTCCGGTGTGCCACACCCGATTTGGTCGCATGGGTCCGGGCGCCTCCGAGTTCTTCCGGCGTCACTTCTTCGTTGGTCACGGTACGGACCACATTGGGACCAGTCACAAACATATAGGACGATCCCTCTACCATAAAGATAAAATCGGTCATAGCCGGCGAATACACCGCACCTCCTGCACACGGCCCCATAATAGCAGATATTTGGGGGATTACGCCGGAACATTGGACATTACGGTAAAAAATATCAGCATACCCGGCCAGCGAAGCCACCCCTTCCTGGATACGTGCCCCTCCGCTATCATTCAGTCCGATCAGTGGAGCCCTGTTCTCCAGCGCGCGGTCCATGATTTTACAGATCTTCTGTGCATTGGTTTCGGATAACGTTCCACCGAAAACCGTAAAGTCCTGAGCAAATACATACACGATCCGCCCTTCGATAGTTCCCATGCCTGTGACCACTCCATCTCCGACTATTTTCCGGTCCCCCATTCCAAAATCCGAAGTCCGGTGAGTCACAAACCGGTCAAATTCCTCGAAACTCCCGGGATCCAACAGGTATTGAATGCGTTCCCGGGCTGTCAGTTTCCCCTGTTTATGCTGTTTATCGATCCGCTGTTGTCCACCCCCTTTCCTGGAAGCTTCGATTTTCTGCTGAAGTCGTAATTTGTCTTTATCCATAGGGGCAAAAGATAGGACAATTTTTCCAAACCAATCTGCTGGAATTTGTTTTACTTTGCACCATCATAAAAAGAGGAAAACCATGTCAACTACCACACAGCCCCGGGTGTCAGACCGGGTACGGAATATGAATGAATCGGCGACCATCAAAATGTCGCAAAAGGCACGTGAACTCCGGGCGCAGGGTCACGAGGTCATTTCGCTGAGTCTGGGAGAGCCTGATTTTGATACGCCTGAATACATTAAGCAGGCCGCCGTTGAAGCGCTAAAAGCCGGAAAAACCAAATATACACCGGTACCGGGTATTTTATCTCTCAGGGAAGCCATCGTTGATAAATTTAAAAATGATAACGGTCTGGACTATTCTGCGGCGCAGATCGTGGTCTCCAATGGTGCCAAGCAATCCATCGCCAATGCCTGTCTGGCATTGCTCAATCCCGGGGATGAGGCGATCATTCTGACCCCGTACTGGGTTTCATACATTGAGATCGCCAAATTAGCCGGTGCCGAGCCGGTCCTGGTTTCAGCAGGGATCGATCAGGATTTTAAAGTCACCCCTGCTCAGCTCGAAGCGGCCATCACGGACCACTCCCGGATCGTCCTGTTCTCCTCACCTTCCAACCCTACCGGAAGTGTTTACAGCCGGGACGAGCTGGAAGGCCTGGCGGAGGTACTTCGGAAGTATCCGGATATCATCGTCATATCGGATGAAATCTATGAACATATCAATTTCGGTGAAAAACATACCAGCATCGGTGCACTGGACGGAATGCTCGATCGGACCATTACCGTCAATGGCTTTTCCAAGGGCTATGCGATGACCGGCTGGAGACTCGGTTATATGGGTGCGCCCCTGTGGATTGCCCAGGCTTGCAACAAAATCCAGGGCCAAACCACCAGTGGAGCCAATTCATTCGCTCAGGAAGCTGCTGCCATCGCCCTCCGACAAAAATCTGATGAAATGGAGGTGATGCGAACGACTTTCGAACGACGTAAAGAACTGATATCGGATAGGCTTCGCCAGATTCCCGGCATCGATGTTCCCAACCCCACCGGAGCGTTTTATATCTTTCCGAATATCGCCTCATTCTTCGGTAAATCGGATGGCAATACAACAATACAAAATGCCGATGATTTTGCGGAATATCTGTTGACGGACGCTCACGTGGCCACCGTTTCCGGAAGTGCTTTTGGCAATAACGATTGCATTCGAATATCTTATGCAGCGTCTGAAGAGCAATTGAATACCGCGATGGATCGGATCAAGGCTTCGCTGGAAAAACTGAAGTAGGAAAAGGGAGTGGGTGAGGGTGTGATGATGTCGTATTGAGGTCTCATGGAATCAGTTGAAAGGAAAAGTGTGGAAAACTTTTTTCTAAGCTTATGATATGATTAGGGGAAAAGAACAGGAAGATTATCAGTGAAAGTTTCGTGAAGAATAAGGTCCGTCTGTATTTACGAGACCTCAGAAACTTTGAAATTTTTTAAATCTAACGGGTGATGAATATGGCCATCTTGCCGAAACTCCTCACTCGTTGAACAGGATCGGGAGCCGGGGTTCCCGACTTTCATGCAATTCAATGCATCGCTCGTAATACGGTACCGCATGATTCAATAATTCAGGGGCATCCAAATAATTTCCCGCAATCGTGCGCTGGCGCATCCCTTCGAAAAGGGTCACCGCACAGGCGACAGACACATTGAGGCTCTCCACCATTCCCCGCTGTGGAATAGCAAAATTTCCATCTGCTTTGGATACAGCTTCCCGGCTTACACCTTTGTGCTCATTACCGAATAGATAGGCTCCCGGTTGCACAAAATCGAGATCGTACAAGGATAATGAATCGTTATTATCGCTGAGATAGGAAGTATAAATTTTACCGTATCGTTCCCGAACGACCGCAAAACATACCTCCAGGTTTTCAAAATAATGAACCTGCACCCATTTACGGGTGCCTGCGGTAGTTCGCTTTCCCAGACCGATTTGTTCGGGTATGAGGTCAGAATTAGAATACACTACATAGATATCTCCGATCCCTACAGCATCGCAGGAACGCATTACAGCTCCCACGTTGTGCCAGTCAGATACATTTTCCAAAATCACTGTCCAATCCGGTTGGCGTTTGTTGGCCAGAGCGATGTACTTTTGTCTCCGCTGACTGGTTAATTTCATGGTCTGCGATGTTTTTTCAGTTGACCCGATGGTATTGGAAGTTGGACAATGAAATAATATCGACGTGATCATTAAGAATGAACGATTTTCCAGATTCGGAAACTTTATCTACGAAATCATACCGGAAAAAGCAATCCCGACATTCATAATTGACGATTTCATTGGTGATTCGCCGATTGTACAAGGTCAGCCATTCTGAAATCATGCGGAAGATGTCATGTCCATAGTACACATCATCGCTTGCAAAGAAATTATACTCCCGGATATACTCATCTTCGAACCGGACCACCTGTCGGGAAGTGGTATTGATAAACCTAGAATTGGTAAAATGCAGGTTGAGACCACTGTATTGATCATAATTGAGATCTGCTTTGTCCATCCAGGAGGACAGTACAAACACAGAAAGATTTTGCTGGCCTTTGGCGGCATTGATTGCAGACAACAACGACAGAAAGTAAGGCTGGTCTGAAGACCTCCAACTCGGAATAATGATTGCATTGACATCCTTACTGGCCAGAAGTTGTTCCAACTCTGGAATATCCTTCTTGGGATTGAGATCAGTATAATAATGTTCTATGGCGGGATTGTCTGCCTGCAGGATTTCAACCGAGGCTGCATCTTTGCGATGCGCTACGATAAGCGTGGATGTGGTCCCATATTCCCGTACCGTCCAGTCCACCATTCCTCTGAAATGGGATTGAAGCCCCGGATTGAGCTGGATATACCGATCAAACCGATTCACCGATGGACTGGTATTCCAGGGCGAGACCAATAGGCTGCCACTGCCCTGGGTGAGCTCCACCACCTGATTGAGATTGTCAGTGCCATAGGGCGTCACGATAACATCAAAGTCCGGCATGGACAACACTTTTCGCAAAGCTTCGGGTTCTCGTTCCAGTCTGGAAATATCGAGGGCTGTCACGCGTATGTTGATTTCTGGCAGGATGGACTCGGCTGCCATTTTAAATCCGGCATAAAGTGCCCGACCTTTATCCTGATGCTGGCCATTGAATGGGAGCAGACACAGGACGTCATAAATTTCTTCTTTATCTTCTGTCTTATCGGGATAATTCCGGATGACTCCTTCTTCGTCGGTCACATCTTCCCATTCCACTTCCCGGATCTCTACCTCCCTGTCTTTATCCGGTTCCTCGGTTCGGGGCTTTTTTTTCTTACCCTGAAAAAGGTCTTCTATAAATGCACAACTCTGAACCGATACCCCCAGAATCATCAGGACCAACAGGCTGGTCAGCCGCTGTGTATTATTCCCATTCGATCGTTGCCGGTGGTTTGGTACTGATATCATAAACTACTCGATTGATCCCTTTTACTTTATTAATAATGTCACTCGAAATCCGGCCAAGCAGATCGTAAGGAATATGCGTCCAACTGGCTGTCATCCCATCCAGACTGTTCACAGCCCGCAAGGCTACTGTACTCTCATAAGTACGCTCATCTCCCATAACACCTACCGATCGTACCGGCAGAAGGATGGCACCCGCCTGCCAGATCCGATCATACCAACCCGCATCACGTAGGTGACGGATATAAATATCATCGGCTTCCTGGAGCATCTGTACTCTTTCCTGTGTGATCTCGCCCAGGATCCGGATACCAAGGCCTGGACCCGGGAACGGATGACGCTTGAGAATATTAACTGGTAAATCCAATTCCTCCCCTACTTTCCGAACTTCATCTTTAAACAACGCACGAAGCGGTTCAATAATTTTTAAATGCAACTTTTCCGGTAATCCGCCGACATTGTGGTGAGATTTGATAGTCACTGAAGGCCCATGTACGGACAGTGATTCGATCACATCCGGATAGATAGTTCCCTGTGCCAGCCATTTGGCTTCAGGAAATTTCTTCGCTTCCCGCTCGAACACCTCTATAAACACCCTTCCAATTGCTTTGCGTTTCAATTCCGGGTCTTTTATGCCACTCAGAGCCTGATAAAAATGCTCGTTCGCCCGAACGCCTATAATATGCAAACCCATTTCCTGATAACTCTCGAGCACCTGCTCAAATTCATTTTTCCGCAACAATCCGTTATCGACGAATATGCAGATCAGATTTTTGCCGATAGCCCGATGAAGTAGTCCGGCGGCGACTGAGGAATCGACGCCCCCGCTGAGACCCAGGATTACATGCTCCTCACCTACTTCCCTACGGATATAGTCTACCGTATCATCCACAAACCGGGACGGGGTCCAATCCGGTGTCAGGCCCGCTATATGGATCAGAAAATTTTCCAAAAACCGATTTCCCTGTTCGCTGTGGGTCACCTCAGGATGAAATTGTAATCCATAAACCGGAAATTGAAAATGCGATGAATCGCCTTTGAAAATCGCAATCTCCGCATCGTCTGTACCCGCTATAACATTAAAAACAGGTGGCAATTCAAATATGGTATCTCCGTGGGACATCCAGATTTGCGAGGAAGGAGCGATCCCCTGGAGTATAGGATCAGATTCTTTATTGAACCGGGAAAGTTGCGCCCGCCCATACTCCCGGGTTTCCGATTTCCGAACCTGTCCACCCAGACTATGTGCCAGATACTGAGCCCCATAACATATCCCCAGTACTGGTCCATGTTCCAGAATAACCTCGAGATCCACCTGCAAAGCTCCAGGATCCAGAACCGAGAATGGGCTGCCAGACAGAATGATGGCTTCCACCTCCGGAGTGAGTTCAAAATCGTTGTACGGTTTGATCTCACAATACAGGTTGAGTTCCCGGACCCGTCGAGCGATCAACTGGGTCACCTGAGAACCAAAATCCAAAATTAATACCACTGTTTTACATTTTATTGTATCAATCCCCGTCCGGATTTCCGGACTTCATTGGCTGCAATCAAATCCTGCAGCAACGCGTCAAGGATTCCATTTAAAAATTCCTTGCTTCTGTTTGTGCTGTATACTTTGGCTATGTCGACGTATTCATTAAGCGTAACCTTCGTGGGGATGGATGGAAACTTCAGAAACTCCGCCAGGGCCATCTTGATCAGAATCCGGTCCACTGTAGCCACACGGTCCAATTCCCAGTTCTGCAGATAGGGAACCAGTTTTTGATCGTATTCCTTGAAATGCTCCAAAACCTCCTCAAGCAACGCCTGGCCAAATTCCGTGACTGTTTCCTCATCGGGCTTGTACAGTTTAAGCAACTCCGGATCGTCGATAATGCCCCGGATCAATCGCCGGATAAATCCCTTCACGAGTGAATCGTCATCTATCCAGGAGGGATAGGCATCATAAACCAATTCTATATACAGGTAATTGTTCAGTAAAAACTTCCATAGCTCGAGTAGCACTTCCTGATGTTCCGGCATTCCCGGATCTTTGGTCTCCAGATAATGGCTATAGGTTTCAGTTCTGGAAAATTCCAGATAGAGTTTACGTATCTGGGAAGCATCGAGATATTGGTTGAACAGGTCCGTGTTATATTTCCGGTAGGTTTCATTCGATTCCAGCGCGCTGATGATCGGATTCTCGTAAAGTATAGGTCGAAAATTGCGGTCAGATTCGGTAGGTAGAAATTTGTCCTTCCTCCAGTTTTGATCTTCCAGCGACGTCCGGCTGATACGGATGATATTCCGTAAGTTGAATATCAACAATTCGTAGGAAGTGGCCACATGCCTTTTGTAGTTTCTGGCCACGGCTGCTTCACTCAATTCTTTATCCAGGAACCAATTGTAAATGGATTGCATGACCTTGATCCGCACATTTCGTCTACTAAGCATCTAATTTTGGGTTTTCAATTCCAGGTTCAGATCTTCCACTGAAAAGCTGTTGTAGTGCCATTTCTTGAGGATGACTCCATCGCGAACCAGTAAAAAACCGGGGTTGGAACGAATGATTGTCTTTAGCAAAATCTCATCGGCTGTACCGATTTGTAATTTACCGCCCAATTCTTCATTGAAATCCATCACAGCTTCCTGGCTGGATCCGCCGATGGCCACATAAGTCTCATAGCCTTTCTCTGCCATCGCGTCGTGAGCCGGCAATACTTTATTTCGGTATTTCTCCAGAATATCCGGAGACCATAAGTAGTTTACAATTTCACGTTCCACCGGAACCTGGCTGATGATGGTTTGGGTACCAGTATCGGATTCGAGTAAAACCGTATCGGTCCGAACGTCGGTTTCAGTTTCCGTCTCGCTACTGATCGGCGAGGTTACCGGTGAAATGACCCAAAGATTGTAGTCGGGATCGGTCAACATCATAGAGGATAGATCGGAATTGTCAACACCAGTAATCACGAAATCTGAGATCTTGGAAGGCTCCATGCTTGGCTCAGTCTTGATCTGGGTATAATCCCATTCGGTATTGGGATACAACTTGAAATCCCGTAGGAATTCATCCATGGATACATCTTTGGTTTCCCCGGTCAGTGTATTCCGTAGATGATATCCCAGTACTTCAATCTCACTCATCGCCTGTTCCTCTTTTTCTTTTGTAGCCCGTACGTTAACCCCTTCCTTGAATGGTCGAAAATCGAACATGGGCAGATTCATGGTACTATTGTAAATTGCAAATCCCGTCATGATCGCGGCAAAGACAACAGTCAGGATCAACCGGGTCCGGGATGTCCACCATTCATACATGCGACGATGGAACAACACAAATACCACCGCAGGAATCAATAAAAACAGATCTTTGATAAAGGACGTGAGTGGATCTAATTTGAGAAAATCCCCGAAACAACCACAATCTGATACTTCCATCTGATCCTTCACCCACGGGCCCCATTTGGAAAACTGAAAAAATGTGGCATCATTCGGAACGTACCCTGTGAGATAGGTAAATCCGGTGAGCAGGGTAAAAAACACTACCAAAAGCAGGAAAATCCAGGAAATCAATTTTTGCCTGGCCCCAATCAATAACATAAAACCTACTACCAATTCCAGAACGATGGTTATTATTGATACTGCATTCCCATGGTGCGCCAGAAAAGTCCACAAACCATCGAGAAACTCCAGCGGGGTATCAGCCAGATGTTTGGAAAAGGCGTGAAAATAATCCACCATTTTATAGGAAGTTCCAAGCGGATCAATCGCTTTTACAAAACCAGAAAAAAGAAAAAATACACCACTAAACGACTGAAGGAAAGAGAGACCCCACCATTTGGTCTTATGCAAAACCAACCCATTGAGTAAAGTGATAAAGAGGGCAATGGCGGTAATGATTATCAATAAAACGGGTAGTGTCATGCTTAAATACTCGTTCGTATGTTCCGGTTAATTGGCTGAATCAAGCTACAAAGATAACTTTTGTATTTATAGTTGGGTCAATTCGTTTCGTTTTTTTTATTCCGTACAATTCCATGTAATTTTGGGCCATCACACCATAGAAAGGACATTTATCCAATGGAAGGACAAAAGCCATATAGCTATATGAGTCTGAAGGGAGAGGCAGAAGCAATAATCCGGGAAAAAGGGTCCAGATTCATCGGTTATTCCCGGCCGGTTGGTACGGAACAGGACGTGGAAAATTTTTTATCTGAAATTAAATCCGCCCACCCCAAAGCCCGGCATCATTGCTATGCCTGGCGAATGGGTTACCCTGAAATTATGGAACGAGCCAATGACGATGGTGAACCTTCCGGGACCGCAGGCCGACCTATCCTCGGCCAGTTAATCAGGCGGGAACAGACCAATGCCATGGTTATCGTAGTGCGTTATTTTGGTGGAACATTACTCGGCACTTCCGGTTTAATTCAGGCCTATAGGAAATGTGCAGATGCAGTGCTGGAAGCAGCACACCAGATCCGGATTGTACAAAAAGAGCGTTGGGTGGCGGAAATCGATTTCTCCATAGTCCATATCCTGGAAGAATGGGCACCCCAACTGGCATTTCATATCCTTTCCAGAGACCATGTCGGGAACCGGATGAAATATAAAATGGAAATCGAAAAGGCATTGGCAGAAAGTGCACAGATAGCACTCATTGCCCGGCTAGCCTCAATGTACCCGGAGGAGGTGGACCCGGAGTGTGAGGAATATGAGAAATTTTCGCTGTATTCTGAAATTTCAACTTAGCCCGAATGTTTCACCACAAACGGTCTGAAAAAGATGTTTAACCTTGAATATCAATCTGGTATTGTCCAAAAAATACCCTGACGCATCTCGCAAAAGGTCTGATCAGATTATTCTGCATCATATGCATTTCTTAGGAATATGAGTTAGCAGCTACAGCTTACAATTCCCTGAATAAATAGCCGACCTGACCAAAATTCAATCTTTCTCATCATCATCCCTGTGTAAAAATTGATCATCCTTGAGACGGGACCAATTCTCCAGCCGCTTCATCATCGATGCGATCGAAACCAGAGCTAAAAAGGTGAAAATAACAAAAATAAAAACCTTGCGGTAGGTTTCCAACGCAAAAATATTAGCGCCACTGATCCAGGTAGCCAGTAAACCTCCGACGATAAGCAAAACACCAAACGCAAGGAGGGTTTGATAGTAGTATCGACTGGTATTCCGGGCGTACAGTAAATTAATGGTAGAGAAAAGAGCATAAACCAATGCAGCACCCATCACGTATATCCAGATCTGCTTATAGTCCATCTGACCACCGGACAGTACTACGGAACCGTAATGCAGGCCATAGATCACCAGAAAAGTGAGTAATAAACCGGCAGCCATCACCCAGGGGTTGAGGATATCGGGCAGTCGCTTCATATCGGCCGGGCATAAAGGTCATACTCCAGCGCATCGTATATTTCCACTTCCACAAAATCTCCCACCCGTACAAAGGAATCCGCCGGAATGATGATTTCGTTATCCACTTCGGGGGAATCAAACTCTGAACGCCCGTAAAAATGATCCCCTTCTTTGCGATCCACGATCATCCGGAGTCGGTTTCCGATCCGGGATTTATTTTTTTCCAAAGAAATCTGACGCTGTACTTCCATCAGGTGGTTCATCCTGGAGGTCTTTATGTGATCCGGAACATCATCCGGCTTTCCATATGCTGACGTTCCTTCTTCATGGCTGTAGGTAAACACACCCAACCGGTCAAAACGCTGCTCCTGCACAAATTCCACCAATTCTTCAAACTCTGCATCCCCTTCTCCCGGAAAACCAACCAGCATAGTGGTCCTGATGGCGATGCCCGGAACATTTTGTCTGATATTATCCAGTAACTGTTCAGTCTCTGCACGGGTAATCTGACGCCTCATCCCAGCCAGTACCGGATCTGAAGCGTGTTGCAAAGGAATGTCCAGATAATTACACACTTTGTCCTGCCGGCGCATCACATCCAGGATTTCCAGTGGGAATTTCGTGGGATAAGCATAGTGAAGCCGGATCCACTCGATTCCGTCCACCTCTGCAAGTGCATCCAGCAAGTCAGGCAGGGCTCTTTTTTTATATATGTCCAGGCCATAATATGTCAGTTCCTGGGCGATCAACACCAATTCCTTCACCCCTCGCTGAGCAAAATGACGGGCCTGGTTAACCAATCGTTCGATAGGCTGTGAAACATGCTTGCCCCGCATCAAAGGAATTGCACAAAAAGCACAGGTCCTGTTACACCCTTCGGATATCTTGAGATAAGCATAATGATCGGCTGTGGTAAGATATCGGTCTCCGATCAGTTCATGGCGATAGTCCACCTCAAATTTCTGCAACAGAGCGGGAAGCTCCATGGTCCCAAACCAGGCATCTACATCGGGAATCTCCTTTTGAAGATCCTCGCGGTACCGTTGGCTCAGACAGCCGGTCACATATACTTTCTCGACCAGTCCGTTTTGCTTCCTGTCCACATAATCCAGAATGGTATCCACGGATTCCTCCTTGGCCAGATCGATGAAACCGCAAGTGTTGATAATGGCTACGTCACAATCTTCTGTGGTCTCCTGAACGGTATCGATCTCATTGGCTTTCAATTGGGTGATGATATTCTCGGAATCGACCAGATTCTTGGAACACCCCAAAGTTATAACTTTGACCTTTTGCTGGTGAATTCCTTTTGTCTTCACAATGTGGTGACTTTATAAACTTCAAAGGACAAATTTGACGTTTTGTTCAGTAAATGCGCAGAAAGTGGATCGATATTTTCATTTTATTTTGCTTATGATGTTGACGCTGGGCACACTGGAGGCACAGATCAGTGGGCAGGTCAGGTATCATTCGGGGCTGGGAAGTCATGAGACTATCACGCCGGCACAATCAACCATAGATGCTTCGGTACACTATTGGACCCGACTGCCGCGTCATAGGATGGAGTTTTATCCCGGTGTTATTATACAGAATCACCAAACTTTCGATCAGGGAAATTATCAGAATTTGGGCCTGAGTCTTCCCATAGCCTTTTATCCCCTGGATTTTGTCAATGACTGCGATTGCCCGACTTTTTCCAAAAACGCTTTTTGGTTTCAAAAGGGGTTTTTCATACGGCTCGTGCCGACCTGGACGTTCAATATCCACTCCCCCGAAGCGGAAACATACGGGCAGCTTTTGGGTGTCGGTCTCTCAATGGGTCTTGATTTTGGTCTGTCAGATCTGGTCACCATATCTCCTTTTATAGGTTATAACCAACTCCATTCTTTCCAGAGTGATACAGAAGCTGGTCAGTACCTACACGTTGGAATATCCATCCTTTTTCGCAATGATTATAAACGACGATTCCGCTAATTCTGGCGATCCCGGGTGTTACAATCTCTCTAAAACAGGGATTTTACAGAAGGAATTTAACGAAAGAACGAAATAGACCCTATCCTAAAGGACGTAATGAATATACGAACAACTTATTATATATCAACTACTTACAAACAACGTCAACCGGTAGAACGTTGTAACTCAGTTTTAATAATAAAGGACCGGAATCGAAGTTCTTAATTATCTTCGTATACCAAGAACAAATAACTGAAATGACCCAGGAATTAAACAAATTCAGTAAACGACTGACCAAAGACCCGACACAGCCAGCTGCACAGGCCATGCTCCATGCAGTAGGATTGAAAAATGAAGATTTTGACAAAGCTCAGGTGGGGATTGTAAGTACCGGATGGGAAGGCAATCCCTGTAATATGCACCTCAATGATCTGGCTAAAGAAATTAAGAAAGGCATCCAGGCGGAGGATCTGATTGGATTGATTTTTCACACCATTGGCGTAAGTGATGGGATTTCGATGGGCACGGATGGCATGAGGTATTCCCTACCCAGCCGTGAAATAATCGCGGATTCGATCGAAGCCGTTTGTACGGCACAATACTATGACGGACTGGTCACGGTCGTAGGGTGTGACAAAAATATGCCAGGAGCATTGATGGCTATGATCCGGGTAGATCGGCCCTCTATTCTGGTGTATGGCGGAACTATTGCACCCGGCCTACTGGGTGGTCGGAAACTGGATGTCGTATCGGTATTCGAAGCACTCGGGCAATTCAGTAACGGGAAAATCTCCGAAGAAGAATATTTCGCAGTAATCGAAAACGCCATCCCGGGTCCGGGTGCCTGCGGGGGGATGTACACGGCCAATACTATGTCTTCCGCCATCGAGATGATGGGACTTAGTCTCACGTACAATTCCACGATTCCTGCCGGGAGTCCCGAAAAGATCGAAGAAATGGCCCGCGTGGGCAAAGCGATCAGGGTGGCGCTGGAGAAGGATCTGAAACCATCAGATATTCTGACCAAAACATCGTTCGAAAACGCCATAGCGCTGGTCACCGTACTCGGTGGTTCCACCAATGCTGTATTGCATTTGCTTGCAATCGCACGTACAGCAGGAATTGACCTCAACCTGGATGATTTTCAGCGGGTGAGCGACCGGACACCATTGCTGGCGGACCTGAAACCCAGTGGAAAATTTGTCATGGAAGATCTTTATGGCATTGGAGGTGTTCCGGGTGTCATGAAGTTGATGCTTGATGAAGATCTGATCGATGGTAATGCGCTGACCGTGACGGGTCAGACGGTAGGAGAAATCCTTGAAAAAGTGCCTGGTTTGGAATCCGCTCAGAAAGTTATCCATCCTATCACCCAACCCATCAAAGCCACCGGTCATTTGCAGATATTGTATGGAAACCTCGCCACGGAAGGTGCGGTGTCCAAAATCACCGGGAAAGAAGGAACCAAGTTCCGTGGAAGAGCCCGGGTGTACAATTCTGAAAAAGATGCTAATAAAGCCATCATTGACGGGGATATTATTGCAGGAGATGTGGTCGTAATCCGGTATTGCGGTCCCAAAGGAGGACCGGGTATGCCCGAAATGCTCAAACCCACTTCAGCGATCATGGGTCAGGGACTTGGAGATAAAGTAGCACTGATCACTGATGGCCGCTTTTCCGGTGGAACGCATGGATTTGTCGTGGGGCACATCACACCCGAAGCCCAGATTGGTGGAACCATCGCTCTAGTGGAAGACGGTGATATTATTGAAATCAATGCGGAAGAAAATTTAATTCAGGTAGAACTTTCAGACGAGGTTCTGGAACAACGACGGAAAGACTGGGTCGTTCCTCCGCTCCGGGCCTGGAATGGCTACCTCAAAAAGTATGCAACGCTGGTTTCAACGGCCAGTGAAGGTTGTGTAACCGACCAAAATTAAAAAACCGATAGTAGTATGATTACCGTAAAACATTCCATCGAACTTGAAGAGGTTATTGCCAAGGAAAAGCAGGAACGCGTTTCGGGGGCGGAAGCGGTCATAAAATGCCTCCTGGCAGAAGGTGTAGACACCATTTTCGGGTACCCGGGAGGAGCGATCATGCCAGTGTATGATGCGCTGTTTCACTATATGAAAACCCTGCGACACATTCTGCCCCGGCACGAACAGGGTGGAATTCATGCTGCCGAGGGATATGCCCGGGTGCTTCGTAAACCCGGCGTTGTCATGGTCACCTCTGGACCCGGCGCCACCAATCTCATTACGGGTCTGGCTGATGCCATGCTGGATTCCACCCCGCTGGTCTGTATTTCGGGGCAGGTCACCAGTTCATTGCTGGGGACCGATGCTTTTCAGGAAACTGATGTCATCAGTTGTACCATGGCGGTCACCAAATGGAATTACCAGATCACCAAAGCATCTGAAATTCCTGAAATATTTGCCAAAGCCTTCTATATCGCCCGCAGTGGACGACCGGGCCCAGTCCTGATCGATATCACCAAGGATGCTCAAATTGACACACTGGACTTTGTCTACAAACAGGTAAGAAAAATTAGGTCTTACCGACCTTTACGAAAACCACTGGATGAACAATTGGAAGAAGCTGCGACACGGATCAATCAGGCAAAGCGTCCATATATTCTGGCAGGTCATGGAATCCACATTTCAGGCGCACAGGACATTTTCAGAAAATTTGTCGAAAAAACCAATATACCGGTGGGTTGGACAGTGCATGGTATGGGAGTTCTCGACAACGACCACCCGCTCAATATCGGGATGCTTGGAATGCACGGCAATTATGCACCCAACATCCAGACCGCAAATTGTGATCTGCTGATCGCCATCGGGATGCGCTTCGATGACCGGGTCACAGGGGATGTGAGCAAATTCGCCACCCAGGCGCAGGTCATTCACATCGAAATCGATCCGGCTGAAATCGACAAAAATGTCACCGCGGACATCGGAATTTGCGCCGATGCCCGGATGGTACTCGAAAAATTGATCGACCTTGTGGACGAAGGAAATCATAAGGACTGGATCGATTCATTTCACAAATTGTACGAACTGGAGGAGGAGAAGGTCATCAAACCTTCGCTGACTATCGACTCCGGGGATTCCAATATTAAAATGGGGCAGGTGATTAATCTGCTCAGCGAACTGACCAAAGGCCAGGCGATCATCGCCACGGACGTCGGGCAGCATCAGATGGCGGCAGCCCGCTATTACAAATCCATGGACCGGAACATGTTCGTCACCTCCGGTGGTGCCGGCACCATGGGTTTCGGATTGCCTGCAGCTTTCGGTGCCAAGGTTGGCCGCCCGGACAAGGAAGTGATCTGCATTTGCGGTGACGGGGGCTTTCAAATGACATTACAGGAACTGGGAATGCTTTCCCAGTACAACGTAGGCGTAAAAATCATCATCCTCGACAACGAATACCTGGGCATGGTGCGACAATGGCAACAATTGTTTTTTGACCGCCGATATTCTTCAGTTGCCCTACAGAATCCGGATTTTATCAAAATAGCTGAAGGTTTCGGAGTGCCCGGACACAAGATATCCAACCCCGGAGACCTGGTAGCCGGACTCGAAACATTGCTGGCCACCGATGGACCATATTTATTACACATCATGGTGGAAAAGGAAGAAAATATCTTCCCCATGGTTCCTTCGGGCTCCACCCCAGCAGACATGATCCTGGAAAAAAATTAAAGCCATGCACGAAGAAGAATTTACCATATCAGTATTTACCGAGGATTTCCCCGGTATCATTCAGCGGGTCGTTGGCAATTTCACCAAGCGCCATATCAACATCGTGAGCCTGACCACATCACACTCCTCTGTGAAAGACATCCACCGGTTTACGATTGTGGTCCGTATGACTGAGGAGAAGGTCAAAAAACTGGTCAATGCCCTGGAACGCTCGGTAGACGTGCTCAAGGCATTTTATTATCATCCGGACGAAATCGTGTACCAGGAAGTGGCGTTGTTCAAAATCCCTGCGAGCAAATTCAATGACAGTAGAAGAGTAGAGGGATTGCTCCGGCAGTACCATGGGCATATTCTTACCCTGGACAACGATTTTGTGATCATCGAGAAGACAGGACATGAAAAGGAAATCGACGAACTGCTGTCCGAGCTCAAGGAAATAGGGATATACGAATTTGTACGGTCTGGACGTGTAGCCGTAACCAAACAAATGGAACCCCTGAACAAATACCTGGAATCCATTCAACAATTAGCAATAGAAAACCATTAAAAAACTTTAAAGAAAAATGGCAAAAATGAATTTTGGCGGCGTGGAAGAAAACGTCGTGACAAGAGATGAATTTCCACTGGCTCAGGCACAGGAGACATTAAAAAATGAGATTATTGCCGTCATTGGATATGGCGTACAGGGGCCGGGACAAGCTCTTAATCTCCGCGACAACGGAATCAATGTAATCGTCGGACAGCGACAACCTTCAAAATCCTACGACAAAGCCATCGAGGATGGATTTGTACCGGGTGAAACGCTGTTTTCCATCGAGGAAGCTCTGGAGAGAGGAACAATCATCATGTACCTGTTGTCCGATGCAGCGCAGATCCAGTTGTGGCCTACAGTAAAGGAAAAACTGACTCCGGGAAAAGCGCTTTATTTTTCCCATGGATTTGGCATCACCTACAATGACCAGACCAATATCATTCCACCGGAAGATGTCGACGTAATTCTGGTAGCACCCAAGGGATCAGGTACTTCTCTGCGTCGGTTATTCCTGGAAGGTCGCGGACTCAATTCCAGTTTCGCCATATATCAGGACGCTACGGGACGAGCCAAGGAGCGTGTGGTTGCCCTGGGTATCGCAGTAGGATCCGGTTATTTGTTTGAAACCACCTTCAAGAAGGAAGTATATAGTGACCTGACCGGGGAACGCGGCAGTCTGATGGGAGCTATCCAGGGTTTATTTGAAGCACAGTACAACGTGCTCCGCGAACATGGACATTCTCCATCTGAAGCCTTCAATGAAACCGTGGAAGAATTGACGCAGTCCCTTATGCCACTGGTAGCTGAAAACGGTATGGACTGGATGTATGCGAATTGCAGCACGACCGCTCAAAGGGGTGCTTTGGACTGGAAAGATAAATTCCGTGATGCCGTGGCACCGGTTTTCAGTGAATTATATGCCAGCGTTGCCGCAGGCAAAGAAGCGAAGCGGTCCATCGACACAAATAGTCAGCCCGACTACCGGGAAAAACTGGAAGTAGAACTGGCAGAACTTCACAATTCGGAGCTATGGCAGGCTGGGAAGCAAGTTCGAAAACTCCGTCCGGAAAACGAATGAAATGGCCACTACTTCAGTGATCAATAACAAATTATTAGATATAAAAATGGTTGAACAGGCGGCAGAAAATCTTTCTGCCGTCATTCAACAAACCCCATTATTGCGAAGCGAAATCCTGTCCGAACGCTATGAATGCAATGTCTTGTTGAAACGGGAGGATATGCAAAAAGTGCGATCCTACAAAATTCGCGGTGCGTACAACAAGATCACTTCCATAGACAGGGATGTGCTGAGCAAAGGTGTGGTGTGTGCAAGCGCAGGAAACCATGCCCAGGGTGTAGCATTATCCTGCAGGCTGATGGGAGTTCCTGGCACGATCTACATGCCCAATACCACTCCTCAGCAAAAGGTCAAAAAAGTAGAATTTTTCGGCAGGTCTTTTGTCAAAATTCATCTGGTGGGCGACACTTTTGATGATAGTTACCGGGTAGCCATAGAAGATGCGACAACCAATAAAAAAGCCTTTATCCATCCTTTCGACGATCCATATATCATAGCCGGACAAGGTACCGTCGGCCTGGAGATCCTGGAACAATCCAAATCGACAGAAATCGATTACCTCTTTATTCCGGTAGGGGGCGGGGGTCTGGCCAGTGGTACAGGTTCCGTATTCAAACACAAAAGCCCTTCCACACGAATCATCGGACTGGAACCGGAGGGTGCCCCTGCCATGTACGAGTCACTCCGCCAGGGACAACTCGTAACACTGGAACACATCGACCCTTTTGTCGATGGAGCCGCAGTCAGACGTGTAGGGGAACAGACCTTTGAGATCTGCAAGGAAGTCCTGGATGATATCCACCTGATCCCTGAAGGTAAAGTGTGTACCACTATTCTTCAGATGTACAATGAAGAAGCCCTGGTCGTGGAACCTGCAGGTGTATTGAGTATTGCTGCGCTCGATTTTTTCAAATACCAGATCAAGGGGAAAAATGTGGTCTGCGTGATCAGCGGCGGTAACAACGACATCACCCGTACCGAAGAGATCAAGGAGAAATCTCTCATATACGAAGGTCTGAAACACTATTTTATCATCAATTTTCCCCAACGGGCCGGCGCATTAAGAGATTTTCTAAACTATGTGTTGGGGCCACGGGACGATATCGCCTTTTTTGAATATGTCAAAAAAACCAGCCGGGAATCCGGTCCGGCCATTGTAGGTATTGAATTGCAAAAAGTCGGCGATTATGAAAGTCTCGTCACCAGAATGAAAGAATTCAATATCGACTTCCAGAATTTGAATGACGACTCGACGTTGTTTGAATTGTTAATCGGTTAGTTTAAAGCCCCCAAAATACTCCGGTTCAACCATACCGCTGGCGGTCATTGCTACAGACGGCTTCTACAAAACAATGTGACAAAAATAAGTTAGTCAGAAATAGAAGGCACGATCGCCTTCAGCCCCACCTGCGTAGCCCCAACTTTAACACCCCCTTTATACCGATCATTTGACCTATTCACGTTTTTATCCTGACTTTGAACTTAGGAACGGATGTGGATGTTCTATTGCCAACGAACCTTGTCATTTCAAGCGATCTTGTCAAATCTAATGATTTAACGTTTTGTTACACATTTTGAAATAGCCCTCATCGTCAATAAAAAAACGCACAATGAAAAACCTATTATTGATATTTTGTCTTACCCTTCCTATGATTGCTTTTGGGCAAAAGGAAAATGATACCTACCGGGTAGCGTCAGAGGGGCTTGTACGGATGCTCAATCAGGAGGATTACAAAGGGATTTACGAGATGTATGCTCCCGTCCTCCGACGGTTTCAGGATATGGAACAATCCAAAAAATATCTGTCAGATGTCCGTCAAAAGTACGGCCGCATTTCTCAGTGCGATTTTGTACAATTTCAGCAAAACTATGGTGTTTATCAGGCTACCGCTGAAAAAGGAATCTTGCTGATCCGCATTTCACTGGATGATCAGAAAAGACTGGTAGCGCTCAATTTTTCACCAAAACAATAACTAGAGTTGACCACTTTCTAAAGCAGCATACATAATAATATAGAGTACCTCAAAATAAAAAGCCCTTGCTGGATCAGCAAAGGCTTTTTATTTTTTGCTTTCAAAGGAATCAACTTCCCAGGTAGTGCTTCAGCAGTTTACTTCGCGATACGGACCGTAGTTTGTTGATCGCTTTGTCTTTGATCTGACGAACCCTTTCACGGGTCAGCCCAAACCGATCGCCAATATCTTCCAGAGACATGGGGTGTTCTTCCCCGATCCCGAAATACAATTTCACCACATCACATTGCCGTTCGGTCAGCGTATTGAGCGACCGTGTAATTTCAGTCCGAAGGGATTCATTGTATTCCAGTGATTTATCCGTGGAATGAATGTTGTCATTTTCCAGCACATCCAGCAGGGAATTGTCCTCACCGTCCACAAATGGAGCGTCCATCGATACGTGTCGAGAAGCCACACCAAGGGTCTTCTCGACTTCATCTGCGCCTATTTCCAGAATCTCCGCCAGTTCATCGGAACTGGGTTCCCGCTCAAACTCCTGTTCGAGCTGTGAAAACGCGCGATTGATCTTGTTCAGCGAACCGACCTTGTTCAGCGGCAAACGAACAATACGGGATTGTTCGGCCAGAGCCTGAAGGATTGACTGCCGGATCCACCATACCGCGTAAGAAATAAATTTAAACCCACGCGTTTCATCAAATCGTTTTGCGGCCTTGATCAATCCAAGGTTTCCCTCATTGATCAGGTCACTTAGGGACAATCCCTGGTTCTGGTATTGTTTTGCTACCGAAACCACGAACCGAAGATTGGCCTTTGTCAGGTTTTCAAGGGCTTCCTGATCCCCTTGCTTAATTCTTTTAGCCAAATCAACTTCCTCTTCCGGAGTCAACAGATCCACTTTCCCTATTTCCTGCAGGTACTTTTCCAGAGACTGGCTCTCTCTGTTGGTAATTGACTTGGTAATTTTTAGCTGCCTCATGTAAATTTTTTCTAATAAGTATTTTCAATTCGTGAATAAAAAATGCAAAGATACGACATTGCACCAAAATTCATTCACGTTAATCACCACTTTACCCAAATGTTTTACACGCAAAATTAGTTCCATAGAATAAAAAAGAGTGAAATAATTTGGTAATATGGAGAAATTAAATTTTCTTTTGCCCTTAAAACACCCAACTATGCAAAGAGTTTCATTCCATATCGAGTTTTTATTCAAAGCATCACCTACTATTCTGTACAAATTCCTGACCACTCCATCGTGTCTGGTCCGCTGGTTCTGTGAGAGTGTGGACATTACCGGGGATACCTATACTTTCCAGTGGAACGGAACAGAAGAAGTCGCCTTTATGATTGATGATATCGAGGAAGAACGGGTTCGGTTTCAGTGGGAGGAATTTCCGGATGAATTTTTTGAATTTAAAATCGAAACTTCACCCGTCACCAACGAAACCATACTGACCATCACCGACCACTGCGATGATGACGAAGTCCAGGAGCAAAAAGATCTCTGGGATTCACAAATCGAAAAACTGAGAAGGGAAACCGGTGGATGATTATTCAGCCTCCGGTGCCAGTTTGACCACCAGACCATCCATGGCATCCGTAATCTGTAATTGGCACCCCAGTCGACTGTTATCTTCCACGAAGAAAGCCTGATCCAGCATGTCTTCTTCCGCATCACCCATTTCAGGCAGGTTGGTTTCATGGAGCACATATACATGACAAGTGGAACAAAGCGCCATCCCTCCACAGGTACCTTTGACCGGAAGATCGCTAGCTTTGCATACTTCCATCAAATTCAAGCCCATGTCAGTAGGCACCTCAATGGTATGTTTCGTATCTTCGCGATCGATTACAGTTATTTCTATCATGGCTATTGTTTTCCGCGCAAATATACAAAGCTGATAATTTTTCTGCACCATCAAATTAATATATGAGTAATATTCAAATGGTCGATCTCCGAAATCAATACAACCAAATCCGACGGGAAATCGACGATGCTATACGGGAAGTCATTGAATCTACCGCATTTATCAAAGGTCCTCAAGTCGGGGCATTTGAACAAAACCTGGCCAAATATTTGAACGCTCGCCACGTTATTGGTTGTGCGAATGGTACCGACGCCCTTCAAATAGCACTCATGGCCTTAAATCTGCCCAGTGGGAGTGAAATCATTGTTCCTGATTTTACTTTTATCGCTACAGCGGAGGTCGTTTCATTACTGGGTTTCGTACCGGTCTTTGCAGATGTCGACAAAAATACTTTCAATATTGATCCGGACAGTATCCGGGCCAATATTACGGACCGCACCTCGGCGATTCTCCCTGTCCATCTTTTTGGACAGAGTTGTGATATGAATGCCATAATAGACATCGCCCACGAACACGATCTACGGGTGGTGGAGGACAACGCTCAGGCCATCGGATCCTGGTATCAGCCGAACAACCAACGAGTGCGTACCGGAACAATTGGTGATATTGGATGTACCTCTTTCTTCCCCTCCAAAAATCTCGGCTGTTACGGAGATGGCGGAGCACTTTTTACTCAGGATGAAGAATTGGCTAGAAACATCCGTATTGTGGCCAACCATGGGATGGAAACTCGTTATTATCACGATGTCATTGGGGTCAATTCAAGGCTGGATACCCTGCAAGCGGCCATCCTCGATGTCAAATTAAAATATCTGGATCAATACAGCCGGAACCGACATCAAGCCGCTCAGAAATACAATTCATATTTTGATGGGGCCAACGAAATCATAACGCCCCACGAGGTGGAATATTCGACCCACGTTTTTCATCAATATACCCTGCGAATCACGGGTGGCCACCGGGATGGAGTCAAAGATAAACTGGCAAAGCAAAACATCCCATTCGGCATATATTATCCCGTTCCACTCCATCAGCAAAAGGCCTTCGACGGGAAAGCTTCCAAACATGGGGATTGTTCCCACTCCATAGCATTGTCTGATGAAGTTCTTTCTCTGCCTATGCACACCGAACTGACCGATGAAATGATCGACACCATTGCAGAAACCGTGTTGAGCTATTTTAAATAGACTCATGGGCGGTCCTGGAAAATACGGCAGACTGATCCTGAACCTTCCGGAAAACCGGAAAAATATCGCCCGTTATATGTGGTCTGTTTTTACCGGGGCTACACAATTCCGAAACAGCGATTACCCCAGTGAGCCTTTCATAATCGATTCATCAGGTGATTTTCCAGTATCGGAATCATTTGATGATATGCTTTCCGGCCATATTACTACAGTGGCCGATCGATATGATTTGCCGAACGGTCTGGATACTTTCCGACAGGTAGAACCTCTTGCATGCGCTTTTTATTTGATGAATGGTCTTCATGAAGGTTTATTACCCCCTGATGCACTGGACCGATATGGGCGGTATCCTTACGCAGAATCAATCCAATACGCCAATAATATCACAGAAATAAACTACGTCCAGGAGATCTTCGATTCGATGTATCTTAGAATGACGGGCCACCCCCCTTCCCGATCCACAAGCACATTATTCTGGACGCACGACATCGACTACCTGTTTAGTGCCTGGAAAAATGATCTGATTCTGGCGAAACGGACGAGTGATTTCTCTGAAAAAATAAAATGTATCCGACGAGCTTTTACCCGGCCAGGTCGCTGGAACAATATAGAACGCTTGTTAGCGCTGGAAAGGCAATACGGAATCCGATCCACATTTTTTTGGTTGACCGAACGGGGAAAAGCAACGATCAACAATGCGAATCGCATCGATCATGCTGATTACGACATTCGGTCTGCATACGTCAGAAAATTCTGGCGTAGCATTGATCAATCCGGAAGCGCCAATGGCCTACATAAGAGTGCATTTGAAACCTCCTTCCAGGAGGAACTTCGCAAAATACCTTTCGACGCCCAAATCAACCGCAATCATTTCTTGAAGTTTCGGTTGCCCGACCATTTTGACAAAGTGGAACGCGCCGGGCTTCAGGTCGATGCTTCCCTGGGATTCGCCGAGCACCACGGATTCAGGAATTCCTTCGGGCAACCTTTCCGGCCCTATAACCTGGCCCAAAACCGACCTTACCATTTCCTGGAATTTCCGCTTCACCTTATGGACACCACATTTCTCACTTACCTGAGCATGGACCTGGAGGCCATGATCGACAGTATGATCCATTTCATTGACCAACATCGATATTCCTGCACAATCAGCCTCCTGCTTCACAATACAAATTTTAATTTTACGGACCCCATGGAAATGAAAATCTGGCACCGATTGTACCAGACTTTAGCGGAATTGGATCCTATCATTCCTTTAGAAATTTCAAAATAAATTTGGCATTTGCTAAAATAATCTAAAAAATTTGGGAGTTATCAAGATATGTTCCTATATTGGAACTGTTTCTTTTGGGGTTTAGCACGGGAGGAGTTTCATATCTTTTTGAACTCCTCCTTTTTTTTGCCCTGTCACGAACTACCTATAAGCGAGGATACAAGACGATCACAGCGAAGTTCAACCTCATTTTTCAGATCACGGATTTACTTCATCTCGCCCAAAATGCCCCCCAAAAAACTTCATTCAGGGACTTTCCGCAATGGACATTTTCATGCGAAAACACCTTTTTTGTAAGATCTGGCAGAATTTGTACCCCAGCGATGGATTGAAACGTTCAATTTTCATATTAGCCCATTATTCGGGGAATTCCCTGTAATGGAAAAGCAGCTAATCAAAGCACATGATTTATGACCACCGCAGAACAAATTCGACTCAAAGAAAATTTTGAACATCAAAAATACTGGCACAAATGGGGACCCTACCTCAGCGAACGGCAGTGGGGCACAGTTCGGGAAGACTACAGCCCCGACGGATCTGCCTGGTCCTATTTCCCTCATGATCATGCCCGCAGCAGGGTGTTTCGATGGGGAGAGGATGGTATAGCAGGCCTTTCGGACACCCGGTGCCGGATATGCTTCAGTCCAACCTTCTGGAATGGAAAGGATCCAATACTTAAAGAACGCCTGTTCGGCGTCACGGGTGAGGAAGGTAATCACAGCGAGGATGTGAAGGAATTGTATTTCCATCTGGACAACAGTCCTTCGCATGCCTATATGAAATATCTCTATAAATACCCCCAACGGGCTTTCCCTTATGACGATCTGGTTCGAACAAACCGTATGCGAACCAAAAACGATCCTGAATACGAAATCCTGGACACCGGGGTGTTTAATGACAATGCCTATTTTGACATTTTTATAGAATACGCCAAAGCGGATGTGGAAGATATTCTCATCCGTATCACCGCACACAATCGGTATTTTGAAGAAGCGGACCTATGGCTTTTGCCTACCCTTTGGTTGCGGAATCTCTGGGATTTTCACTATGTTATGGGGGAATACTTCATCGAAAAGCGGTCTGATAAGGAAGAATATGGGATGGTAGAATTGTACCAGCCCGAACGGGGACACTATCATTATTATTTTCAAACCCCTGACCGGTGGTTGTTCACGGAGAACGAGACAAACACTGAACGGATATTTCGATCCCCTAACAAAACCCCTTATGTAAAGGATCTGTTTCACGATATGGTGCTAAGTGATGACTACACACTGATGGAGCATAAGCATTCAGGGACCAAATTTGCACCACTTTATAAACGGTCTATTCCGGCGGGACAATCGGTCACTTTTAAAATGCGATTAAGTAATACCGTACTCAGTACAGATCCGTTTTCTTCGGAATTTGACGACATTTTCGACCTGCGAAAGGCAGAATCGGATGA
>CBFGVZ010000008.1:0-38897 GCA_965652315.1 uncultured Saprospiraceae bacterium
GTTTATTTCATATGTAGATGGTTGTTCAGCAGTAAAGTAGTATTTTTAATTTATATTTTTTAGTAATAAATTTAAATTTATCACCTAAGTACCTATTTTTACCATAATATTTTGGAAACCTTCCACCTCAATAGGATAAAAAAATACTTAATCCGAAGAGCTTTGCAACTATGATTCGATTTTACTTGATTATACACCTGTCCCTGTTTTTGTCCTTGATTCTGTCTGCACAGTCAAAAATTTATGTGGATGGTAGTGCTTCTTCATCCGATTGTATGGAATCAATCGGTACTCTGGACCATCCCTTTATTACTTTACAGGATGCATTGACTGCAGCAATCGGACAAGGGGAGACCATCCTGGTCGCTCAGGGGACTTATTATCCCGATGAAAGTGAATGTGGAAATATCAATACAAACGACCGTGATACTACATTTTCCATTCCCAATGGGGTGGTTTTGATGGGCGGGTATAATTCAACATTCACCGCACGGGATTTAACCAATACTCCATCCATTCTCAGCGGTGATATAGATCAAAATGCACCGAATATCGAGAACAACAGTTTCCATGTGGTCCGCACATACAACGTGGACTTCAGCACTGTAATAGACGGTTTTATCATCACAGGTGGTAACGCGAATGCGTCCGAGGGAGAAAATAGCAACGGTGGTGGCTGGTACAATGAAGGAAACAATGATAGCTCCAATCCCACCATTCGTAATTGCCGGTTCATATCCAATTTTGCGTTAACAGGTGGTGGAATGTATAATAGTACGGCGTTTGATGTGGTGTCCCGAAATGATTTCCCGGCTACAGGGGTAATGTATTACCAATTGGAAACGAAAACTTGTGTGGCTACGAAGCGGATGATTGTGAGGTAGGGGGACAACAACCGGATGCGAGAATACATAGAAAGCTGTGAAAAATATGTAGTGTCTCTGTTACTTTTTTTGACAAAATCACGACAATTTTCATGAGGTCAGGAATTCCGAAATTTTGAACAACACTCAATGGCTGGGGTCGCTGTTTTGTTCCGACTCCGCCCTTTTCAATTGCTTTTTTAACTGACTTAAATACTGCTGCTTGACTGGTTCTCTCAAGCGCTTACAGGTGTCGGTGAAAAATTGATGAGAATCCAAAAACTGAATTTGATACCGAATCCAGGTGACATTATCATCGTCTATCTTTCCGAATAAAATGAGTTCGCGCCGGAGCAAGTCGCCGATGACGCAAAAATCATCCGTACCGAGATAATTCAGGTCAGCGTCACAGATGATTTTTTCGAGGTGATTGTGAGGAATTTGGGGAATGCGTGTGGCCAGAATGAGTCTTTCAATGGTATCAATTTCAATTTCCGGGAAATTTTTCTCCGTCAGATATTTACGTGCTATTTCACAACTGTACCTTTCGTGATTTTCATATGACACCATAAACCCTGTATCGTGAAACAAAGCTGCGAGGCTCAGGATCAGGGTGTCTTCTGTCGATATGTTTTCAGTTTCGCACAGCCATCGGGTGGTCTTGATTACTGTCCGGGTGTGGTCCGGGTGGTGATACAGCAGATCATGGTCTAGTTTTTTGTCCATCATACGGAAAATTTCCGCTTTGAGGTCCTCAAATACGGTCGTTTTCCAGGGATTCATGTGGTGGAGGTGTATGTGGTGTAACTGTGGTTTTGGCCATATAAGGCATTAATTGAAGGCGTATGGAATCGGTAATCATTTCGTCGGTGTAATTTCGACCAATCTCCACCATTTCCTTGTAGGAATCCCATTCCATAAGTCCGATTCTGTTAATTGGCGGGTGCAGATGAAGATCGGCTTTTTCCAGAAATTCCTCGTATTTACTAGAGCTGGCCAGGATCATCGATTCCATGATGATGGTGGAAATCGGTGGCACTTTAAACTTCCGTTTTCCGAAGTAGCGATCCCTTAGAATTTCCCAGGATTCGGGCACGACTTCGTATTCGAGTTTGTATTTTTTGGTGGAATGTACCGTAACGGCTATTTTTTTCCCGACCGGAAAATCTTCCAAAGATTCAATTGGTAGATTTTCAAATATACCCCCGTCCACTACCAGGGAATTGTCACTGACTGCAGGCGGAAAAATGCCCGGTAAAGCAATACTGGCTCGTATAGCGAAACTCATGCGTCCAGTACGGAGGACGACTTTTTTCTTTTCAGTTAGATTGGAAGCCACATAGATACTGTTGATCCAGGCATCCTCAATATTGTATTTTCCAATATGTTGGTTCAGGAATTCGTCCAGGTGCTTTCCCTTCATCAGTGAGATCAACGGGGCGATATTCATGTTTTTTCGCCTCGTGGGTGCTTTTTTGGCCAAAACCTTGCCCCATTCGTAAAATTCTTCAGAAGTGATATCCAATGATCCAAGCGCTGTGATAAAGGTACCGACGCTGGTTCCGGAGAAAAAGTCTATCGGAATTCCTTTTTCCCGCAAACCGAGTATTATGCCTACGTGAGCCAGGCCTTTGGCTCCTCCTCCTGAAAGAGCTATTCCGATCGCATTACCGGTGATAAAACGGGCCAAACGCTCCAAATCTGAATCGCGGTCGAGTCGGATATGGTGATGCAGTTGCAATGATCGATTTTTTAAAAAACGCAGGGTATTCACCGGTAATTGATCACCATTGGGATGAAGGAGAACCAGGTTTTTTTTGGTCAGCTGATATTTCAGATGATTACTGAATAATTTTTCCTCGGTGGGTGTCAATTCCTCCGATTCATCAAAATCTTTCAGAATATAAAACGCATCTGCCTGGGCAATGGCCATTGTGACCCATAAAGGTTCGTTCTCATGCACTCGAAAGATCACAAAATCGGAGCTGTTTTCTATTTCGTCCAGGATCTTCTGTAGCCGGAAGACTAGCGCACTATCTTCCTTCAGGGAAGCGAAGTCATTTTTTGAAATTCCGAGTTTTTGAGAAATAGATTCCAGATCCAGAAAGCTGATTTTTCCGAAAATCTGAAGTTTTCCGTGGATGGTCTCGAAAAACCTGGATTGAAGGCTCGTTTCCTCTTTGGTCAGAAAAACGATATTTTTATGTTTCGGCTGCTGGCTCGGTTTGGTGTTTTGTTCGGTACGCCGGATAATAGTTCGGGCGACGTTGAGGATCAAAACCGGAAACTGGTGTCCGAGTTCGTAGAGCATTTCCTTTGACAAGCGTATCATCACGGAATCCCGGGCGGCAAAAACATGCGCCATACGGGGCTGGCCAGCGATTACTCCGGTTTCACCCACAGCCTGTCCCGGAAGGATCTCACCGAGGATGCGACTTTCTCCTGACTGGTTTTCATGAATGGCAGTCAGACGTCCATAGACCAGAAAGAACAGATCGTTCGAGTCTTCTCCCTGCCTGATCAATTGCTTTCCAGCCTGGATCTGTATCCAGTCGAATAGTGGAAACAGGGCGTCGAATTGTTGGTCAGTTAAGTTGCCAAATATTTGTGTAATGATCTTTCGGATATACCCCTGATCAGACGAGAGCGGCTTTATTTTTGTATATTGATCCATCTTCCTCAACTGATATTTAAAATTTTATTTTCGAATCAGCGGTTGTTTTCAATATGAGATAACAGCCTATGGAGGGTGTTCTCGATCTTCTGTAATTTCTCCGGGGAATCAGCATCAGGATCAAATTCTATATTTCGAAGCTGGAATCCTTTTCCATTTTGGATCAAATAAGAATCCGGTGCCTGACTGTCCGTATCCCGGTATCCCAATAATTCATATATATCAATGGGGTAGTGGATTCCTTTGACGTGGAAAGTCTGGCTAAAGCGGGTGACAAATTCTTCTGAAAGCAGGTTCCTGGTGATGGAGCTTATGAATATCCCATTAGGTACGGAGAGCGATTCCAGCCGGTGTGCAATATTGACATTGCCCCCGATGATGGTATAATCCATGCGGTTTTCTGAGCCGAAATTTCCCACCGTGCAATATCCACTGTGCATACCCATCCGTACCTTCAATCCATGTGAGATCCCCCGGTTTTTCCATTCAATATCCAGCTCCCGTATCCTTTTCTGCATCGCGATAGCCATATGTCCGCAATCCTGGGCATGTCGCTGATCATCCACATATTCAGGATCTCCGAAAAATATCATCAGGGCATCACCGATAAATTTGTCGATGGTTCCTCCGAATTTTATAGCGATCTGTGCCATTTCGTTGAGATACCTATTGAGCACCTCGGAAAGGATCTCCGGGTCTATGCGGTCCGAAATTTCAGTAAATCCAATGATATCGGAAAAAAAAATGGTCAGAAATTTACGCTTGTAACTGAGATCAGTCTTCCCTTGTTCACCGAGGATCAGATTGTACAATTGTGGTGATAGATATTTTCGGAGTTGCTGTATCAGGGTGGTGATTTCCTGGTTTTTGGTTTCCAGCTCGTTTTCTATCGTACTGCTGTGCTCCGCGATCGTTTTGTACAATACCTTCAGGTCCTGGATCTCATCCAATAACTTCTGACGTTCTTCCTTCCATTTCACATTTGGATCATAAGGATGCTGATGTTCCATCGGCAATGTACAATTTGGTTAATTTTCTATTTCCACTTCATCCCATAGCTTCTTAAAGTTGGTAATAGATTTTTGCTGCCATGAGATGGTGTCGTTTTTGACAACCGTAATTTTGGGATAGCCCTGTTTTTTGCATGTCAGAATAAACAGACTTAGCGTGGTAATACCAGAACTATTGAGAAATCTAAGGGATTTCAGATCCAGCGTAAGCCTATCTTTGGAAGACTCGCTGGATTCCTGCAAAAATTCTGCGACTACATCATATTCTTTCATGTTGGCCAGCCTCATTGATCCCGTAAAGGTGAGCAAGGATTCCGCCTCATGATAGGTTATTGTTGATTCTCCTGCGTTTAATGTCTTCATTGTTTTATTGTTCAATATAATAATATGTTTGAATAGTTACTTTGTACTGTCCGATATCCTCCAGATACTCAAATTGTGCGCCGATTTTGATACCGTAATCCTTAATCAACAGCAGTAATCCGATTCCCGAATCCACCGTATCGGTTGGTTTTGTTGCTAAGGTATTGATATAAAGCATATCCAGGTCGTCCGTCTGAGTTAATAACATCAAATGTTTCTGCAATTTCTGATAATGCAGCTTCGGAGTGAAGTTTTCCGTCTGGATCTTTAGTACAGTATCGTATAGCTTCATATGAATTCGGACATCTCCATTCCGTTTGACGGAGTACTTTGTAGCATTTTCTATGAGCTCATTCACTACAGTGGAAATGATGTTTTCCTGAACGGAGGGATGGTCCTGTGTAAATGCATAAAAAGAGGCTGCAAAATCTGCCAGTATACCACATCTTTTCCAATAGGTGATAAAATCTATTGGCTTGATCCTGATAAAAACATCTCCTTCGGCCGGAATGGAATCCGGTATTATGTCAAATTCTCCAATAGTGTCGATAGGCATATAGTATAATTTTTACATATAAATGAAAAAGGACTTTCATATAAAGCCCAAATTTTAAAGGGGCACTCATTTATGTGTGCGTCTCACAATCATCAGAGTAATGTCATCCTGGGGTTCCTGGCTTCCTGTGAATTCATAAATATCATTGTATATTTTTTCCATTATTTCATTTACTTTAAGGGCGTTGTATTGAGCAAAAAGAGATTTCAACCGGTCTTCTCCAAAAAATTCACCTCTGATGTTTTCTGCTTCCGTCAGACCGTCCGTAAACAGCAGAAGGACATCATTCTCAAAAAAATCAATCTGTACTTCATTCACATGTTCATCAATACCTTCTATCAGTCCGACATATATTCCCAGATCATCCGTTGGGATGACCTCCACCTCCCGGCTGCGGTTGTTGTATTTTAATACATTTTCATGTTGTCCGCATATGGTAATATGATTTTCGTCTATTCGCGCCAGGCACATGGTGAGATTTCGCAAATCCTCCATGCGATTGCGTATGTTCCGATACATTACCGTATTGATCTGGTTCATTGCATCGGACAGTTTAATGTCTTTGTTTCCCGTATCCAAAATGGTTCTGGTAGTACTCTGAACCATGAGCATAACCAGTCCGGACTGCAATCCGTGATCCGTCACATCACCGATCGATAAGATGACTGAACCATCTTCCTGCGGCAGGATCTCATAAAAATCCCCACCTACCTCAGTCGCAGGATCCATTCTTGCAGCAATTTCCAGGTGGTCAATTTTATCAAATTCATCCACTTTAGGGAGCAGGGTCATCTGTATTTTACGTGCCACATCCAATTCCAGCCCCATGCGCATATTTTCATTTTGCAGCCTGTTCTTTTCACGGGAGGCGATTGATATCTTGTCTATGACGGCAGGAATTACGCTCAAAACTTTGGATATCATGTTGGATTCATAGAATACTGCCACAAACAAAGTGACCATATATACAAACCAGACTCCTACAAACAATCCGGCGGGAATGGGTTTTAACCTTTCTTCTGTAAGTAGTTCTACTCTTTGTATCGCTTCCGGATCACCCTGTGACAGCGACTCTTTAAATTCCTGTACTTCCTGATTGGTCAGCAGGTGATACTCAAAATTTTCCCCCAGGTTATGATAGGCGACAAAAAGGCTGATAGACGCTATGATGAACCATCCAATGGCAGCATTTCGGCCGATCACCGTACCCACAATAAAAATCATGATGACCGAAAGTCCAAAATCAATCAGAAGACTTGTGGCCGTATTGATACTTTGGTGGACGATGAGTAAGGCTAAGATAAGGGAAAATATTATAGTGGACCAGGCCGTAAACCGATTCATCCACTGAATGGGTTGGACCCCCCACAATACCCGTGTATTGTAGATCGCCGATATCGTATTGATAATAATGAATATGGGATATAAAACGAGATCTCGTGCAGGATCAGGAAGATTGCCAAATTCAACCAGTTGTATCACGAAGTGCAGCGCGATAGCAAAAATAAAAACATAATTGAAGCCAACGAGGATCCTACGTTTCGTATTCCTGCTCGGTTCAGAAAGCATCATACTGGCTTCCTGCAACACATCCATTTTTGGCTTCTCTTTCTGCACCCTGTTATTTCTTTTTAAAAATCCTGGTCTGAATTTCTATGGAAATCGTACTGTCGGAATTAAAATAACACTGTTCTGCTATCTCAAATAAATCTTTCACTTCACTTCGCTGGCCTAAAAATGAAAACATACCCCAAATTGCCAATTTGCCCAAATGGAGTCCTCGATCCTTCAATTCAATTTTATGCTCTACTCCGGTATTGTCTACTAATAAATTGTCACTTTTAAAATGATCAAATCCAGCCTTTTCGGCCAATGGGACGATGGTTGACATCACGGTTCTGTTGCCTTCGTATATTTCATTGTGCGCATCGATTAGTTTTTTGATTTCCGTGGGACCCTCAAATGTACTATCGTTTACATCAGATATATAAAATATACCACCCGGAGACAGAATCCTGTATATCTCCTTTAAGGCTAAAAAAGGGTTTATCAAATGTATGAAAAGAAAACTGCAATGCACAATGTCGATGGAACCAGACTCTAAACCAGTATCATACACCGAACCTACCCGCCAATCCATTCTGCGATGGGCAAATTGGGAATAGGTGATCATTTCATCACTGATATCCATTCCCAGGAGCTTCCGGTCGCTGGCTTCGTCCAGCTTGTGTAAGAGCGAAAGGTAAATTCCCGGACCGCATCCCACATCCAAAATATTTTTATGGTCCGGGTGATTACACAGCAATTCCTTCCATAGGCCTACCTGAGAATTGAACAACATCCTGGACTGACTGGACAACCGGGGAAGTTCATCCTCAAATGACAATGGTTTTAGATATCGATTGGTCTCGTCACCTTTTATGCTCAGATATTCCTCAAAAGTCTCACTTTGCGTAAAGTGCAAGGTCAGGTCCGGGAGTTCAATGCCGAATTTTTCTGATAGCTTGATGCTTTGAAAGCGTAAATGGGATGCCACCTTATCTATCGTCTCCTGTTCATCCATAAGAAGCAAATACCCTTCTCCAAATCTACCGGAATAAGGTACATACCGGTTGAATCTATAATAATTAATATAATGATCTTTGAGATTCACATGCTGATCAACTAGTATGGCAAATATCAGGTCCGGTTGAAAAAGTTCATAAGAACTTCGCATGGCGTGAGCCAATAGCAAAGCAGAATATCCCTGATTGCGATATCTGGGGACCTCCGCTCTTTTCGAATATTGGATAACATAGGGCCGATTTGAGGAGATCCCAATATCATTTCTGATGAATTCGTCGTCTTGCCTGAATGGAAACAAACTCACACTGGAAACCAACTCATCACCCTCGAACAATCCCAGATGCAAACCCTTCACGTCTCCCGGTGAATTCAAAATTGAATCATCAATGCCCTGTTCCTCCAGAAATACCGATTTACGAAGATTTTGGATTTGGGATTTGTATTTATTATACTCTAACCACTTTAAAACCAAGCGGGTACTTTTCATGTCGTTGTCAGTATGTTTCAACCTAATGGCTAAACTTTTAGCAAGTCAAAAATATAAATCTATCAGCACAACACTTGTTTATAGCTGAAAAACCGATTTTGCCTGGTTTCACTATACACAACAAAACCAGCCGCGTAATGCCCAGTAACCGCTGAATCACAATGTCAATTACGCAAAAATTATTCCAGAAATTTTAACAAATTCGTTTCAAGCCGTGCTTTACAAATATAGTGTTCGTTACCGATTTCATCGGACTTAAAAGTCATTTATTTTCAGCTTTAGAGAAAAAAAGAAAGGGAATAACAGAATTATCTCGTTTATATTTCATAATCTTCCCTGGTAGTTCCTTTGCTAAAGTGACGAATGTTGTACGTGAAATTGAGCATAAAATATTGTTGCAACACCGTGTTCTCCCGATCCTGTATGTACAATTCATTGATACTTCTGCCGATATTGTTGTTTTCATTGAACAAATCATATACCTTCAGACTGATCTCTCCCAGATCCTTTTTCATCACTTTTTTTCCAATACTCATATTTACAAGGAATACACTATTGTTGTATCCATCAGCCAGCCCCGTATCCATGCGATGGGTGATATCAGTTCGGTAAGTGATTCCTTTCCAGATGACCCAGTCTGCCCGGATCCGGCTGTATTGGTTGTAAAATGTATTATTGATTTGTGATTGCAGCGTATTGTCTACCAGGTTGTAGCTGCCCCTCGTGGAAAGATTAAAATCAATTTTTTCGCTGATGTTGCTGCTGAATGAAACGCCAGCCCGTATCCCCGTTGATTTGGATGTATTCATCACATCATTGATAATGCCCGGACGGTGGGTCAGTCCCGCCGCTGTCCAGATGTTGAAATTTGATTTGATGAACTGGATCGGTAAGCCATAATTAGCATACGCCCATAAATTCCAGTATCCATTCACATTTACCGGCCTGACCAGTTGGGACCCGGGTTCCAGTGCTATTTCGTCTGTAATTGGCGTATATTCCTGGGCGATAAATGTGCTGTAAGCGATATAGTCTTCGATCATCTGTGTGGATACTCCCATGTAAAATATATTTTCATTTTCGGGGTTCCGGGCCTTAAAACGGGCTCGGATCCGATGCGTGTAAGTCCGATCCAGATCCGGATTACCAGTGCTTAGCCGCAGGGGATTGGCATCGTTGATGACGTTCTGCAGTTGACCGATTGACGGTTTGTTGATGTAGGTGAAATAATTCAATTCTAGATTCTTGTTTTTGGTCCATTTGTAGTCCAGTCGGAAGGTGGGTT
Source organism: uncultured Saprospiraceae bacterium (assembly GCA_965652315.1). GTDB lineage: Bacteria > Bacteroidota > Bacteroidia > Chitinophagales > Saprospiraceae > Membranihabitans. Next base: position 9,804 of record CBFGVZ010000008.1, read on the forward strand.
TGAAGGCGTCAATGACCCTGTCTGTAACGAAAATGGCTGGAAAAAACTGGTCATTTTTCAAATTGGCTCGTTCGTATTCCATTTCGGCCTGAACCCTCAGTTTTTCCACCCGGTACTGATACCCGAGCTCTACTTCCTGTGTCAGGTATTCACTCTCGAAGGTGTTACTCAATGCAGTGTCCAGGTGCAGGAGGTCCTCAGGTAGATCCGGGTCCTCCAGGATGTCATATTGTAACCGGTTCGAGCGGTCAATCCGGTTGCCGATCTCATATTCCAGCTCGACCATACTGTTTTCTCCAAATCCTTCTGTAAACGATCCGCCCCCTTCCCAGGAAATACCCTTACGGTGGAGCGTAGTCTGTTGATTCAAATCTTCCAGAACCGGATTTGGATTTTGGTAATAGGCGTTTTGTCCTGTTCTGTAGCCCAGTGCTGAGTTCGTGTGGTAACCACCGTTCCCGTATAAGGTCAGGCTGCGTCCTTTTTTGAGGAATTTGTGGCTGTAATAAAGGGAGCCGGAATAATCATTGTCACTTTCGTCGTGTGCACGTTTATTGGAGGTTGCGTTCAACGGTTCACCGGCCAGATGGGTTTCACCATCCATTGTGGTGTTATCGTTATAATTGCCCAGCTTAATTCGCGGGGTAAAGATGAATTTGTTGCGGTCATCCATTTCGTATTCGACCCTCATATGGAACCGATGGTCCTGATTGATATTATTCTGGGTATTGCTCTGGTCATAAATCTGACCCGAATCAGAGGGGAGAATATATTCCCGTGTCAAATGACTCATACCCTCATTCGCCCGGTGAGAATAGTGATAGCTGCCATTCACTTCCAGCCGGTCGTTCCATTCATTGTTGAATTGTACCCCTATATTGTTGGTGTTGATAATGCCATCCTGAGTGCGAACGTCATCCTGACTGTTGGGGTCAGCGGAATAGGACACCGCATTGATATTGTTGCTCATACCGGTTACCGTGATTCTTCGGTCATCATTGAAAAAATTGACATTGGCACCGAGCTGGTAGTGGTCTTCTGTTCCATATCCGCCGGTGGTTCGGCCAAATCGAGCCTTCCTGGTGCTGGGCTTTGTAATGATGTTGATGGTGCGCGCTTCATTACCGTCGTCAAATCCGCTGAGCTCAGCCTTGTCGCTTTTCTTATCAAAAACCTCTACTTTATCGATAATTTCTGCCGGTAGGCTTTCCAGGGCCAGTTTTACATTGGTTCCGAAAAATGGCTTCCCATCAATTAGGATCTGAGCCACCTCTTCGCCTTGCGCCTGGAGCTTTCCATCCTGCATCATTATGCCCGGCATTTTTTCTACCAGGTCAATTCCACTCGCATCAGCAAGCGTCGTGTAGGCACTGGCATTAAATTGGGTGGTATCTCCTTTTTGTGTACTCAGGGTCGCCTCAGCCTGAATGATGATCTCATCCAGTTTTTGAGCCTCCTGTAAGAGTCCGATTGGCTGAAGCGTCATATCTTTTTCTACCATTACATCTTCGTATGTGGTCTGATAGCCGAGATATTGCACCTTCATCAAATACGGACCTTTCTGAACATTGCCCAGTTCAAATCCGCCGTCCAGATCTGTGGTAGTTCCTGTAACCAGGGAAGAATCTTCCGGGCTGACGAGTGAAACGGTAGCCAGCGGGATACCGGTGTTTTCCGTCTGATCCAGGATGGTACCAGATAAGTGGTAGGACTGAGACTGCGAAAATAATGCGGTGACCGAGAATAAAAAAACGAAAGAAAGTTGGGTGAAGCGCATTTGGTAGTGCTTAAAATTTAATGTGAACGTTTAATATCCCTAAAAATACTAATTTCAGAGTTCATCCAGAAAAGCTGCTGAACTTTAAGTAAACTTTGAGTTTTTACATAATTATTTTTGCAATATGTTGGTCAGGATTTCGCTCTCAGCTTGGATTTGGGTACTTCGATCAAAAAGGATAAACCGACTTTGTCGATGCGCATCAGTACCCGGTGTTTGCCTTTGAATTCGACTAGTTCTCCGGATATTCCCGTCAATTCTCCACCGATTATTTCCACCTGGTCTCCCGGTTCCAGAACGGCATCCGTCATTTCCACATCCAGGTTCTCCCCGGTGATAAATTTCAACAACTCAATCTGACCATCAGGTATAGCTGGAATTTGATCTGCAAAACGTACAAAGCCAAAAACGCCGTCTGTTTCCAGAACCCGTACATATTCATCCTGGCCAACGAACACAAAGACATAGCCATATATCAGCGGAATCCGGGTTTTCCGGATTCGACCCGGGTATTTTTTAATCGACCATTTCAGCGGAATCCAACCCTCGACTTCTTTTTCCTTGAGTTGCTGTATAACCCATTTTTCACTTTTGTTACGGGTACGGACCGCATACCATTGTTGCCTTTCCTCCAGCTTTATCATCGCTTTGGTATTGTATGATACCCGGCTAACCACCGGGTGATGGATTGTCAATGACCTATATGATCATACCTGCTGCTACCGTATTATTGGTGACCTCATCGATCAGTATCAGACTCCCGGTGATCCTATTGGTCCGATAACTGTCAAAATAAAGGGGTTTCGTGGTCCGGAGCACTACGCGGCCGATATCATTCATCTGCAGCGTTCGGTCTTCCTGGTTGCGGTGAAGCGTATTGATATCCAGTTTGTACCGAATTTCCTTGACGAGGCAACGCACTTCATTGGTCGTATGCAAAATGGTATATTTTCCCCGGACCTGGATGGGTTTTTCCTGATCAAACCAGCAAAGCATCACTTCGATATCCTGACTGACTTCGGGTTGATTGTGCGGCCTGACGATCATATCTCCACGACTTAGGTCCAGGTCGTCCTCCAACAGAATAGATACGGACTGTGGGGGATAGGCTTTTTCAATCTCCCCGTCGAAAGTGTCGATTTTTGAGATTTTGGTTGTGAATCCGGAGGGCAGCAGCATGACTTCATCTCCTTTTTTGAAGATTCCACCGGCAATCCGGCCGGCGTATCCCCGGTAGTCGTGGAAATCGTCGTTGTACGGACGCAGTACATGTTGCACTGGAAAACGGCTATCAATGAAATTGTGGTCACTGGCAATGTGGACATTTTCCAGATAGTATAGCAGGGTCGGTCCCTCAAACCAGGACATTTCCTTCGATCGGTTTACGATATTGTCCCCCTTCAGGGCCGATATCGGGATAAAACTCACATCATTGACATCGAGCTTGGAGGCAAATTTTTCAAAATCTTCCTTGATTTCCTCGTATTTGTCCTGATCATAGTTCACAAGATCCATTTTATTGATACATACGACCAGGTGTGGAATCTGCAGCAAGGAAGCAATGATGGCATGACGCCGGGTTTGCTCCAGAACTCCATTGCGGGCATCGATCAGAATAAGGGACACATTAGCGGTTGAAGCGCCGGTCACCATATTCCGGGTATATTGGATGTGACCGGGTGTGTCTGCGATGATAAATTTACGGCGAGGCGTGGAGAAATACCGGTAAGCTACGTCAATCGTGATGCCCTGCTCCCGCTCGGACTTCAGCCCATCGGTCAGCAGAGCCAGATTTACCCCTTCTTCCCCCCGGCGTTCAGATGCTGTTTTGACGGCGTCGTATTGATCCTCAAAAATCGATTTGCTGTCATATAACAACCGTCCGATTAAGGTGGATTTCCCATCATCAACAGATCCGGCTGTACTGAATCTCAATAATTCCGTATCATCATAAGTTTCTTGTGGGGTATGGCGTGTGTCTTTGTTATTGCTTGTCATGGTAAATTTCTGTTCTAAGAACGTTAGAATAATAAATGGATCCGGGAAGTGAAAAGGTTAGAAATAACCGTGTTTTTTGCGATCTTCCATAGCGGTATCGGATCGTTTATCATCGGTACGACCGCCCCGTTCGGTCTGTCTGGTGGTAGATACTTCTTCGATGATATCCTGGACATTAGAGGCGGTGGAGCGCCATACCCCGGTACAGGTCATGTCGCCGATGGTTCGGCAACGTACGGTCTCTTCAAATACCGTTTCATCCGGTTTTTTATAAATAAATTCAGAGTCAGCCAGCAAAATGCCGTCTCGCTCAAAAACTTTTCGCTGATGTGCAAAATACAATGATGGCAACGGCACTTGCTCGGTGGCCAGATATTGCCACACATCTAGCTCGGTCCAGTTGGAAATTGGGAATACCCGAAAATGTTCTCCCAGAGCCTTTTTACCATTGAACAGATTCCAGAGTTCCGGGCGCTGGTTTTTAGGATCCCACTGTCCAAATTCGTCCCTATGGGAAAAAAACCGTTCTTTGGCGCGGGCTTTTTCTTCATCTCTCCGACCGCCACCTAGCGCTGCATCGTATTTGCCCCGCTCCAGCGAATCCAGCAAAACGTTGGTCTGCAGGAGGTTTCTGCTCGCATTGAGTCCTCTTTCTTCTGCGACGGATCCGTTATTGATGGCCTCCTGAACACTCCCCACATTAAGCTTGAGGCCGTACTGTTCCACCAGCGCGTCTCTGAACTGTATCGTTTCCGGAAAATTGTGTCCGGTATCAATGTGTAACAGAGGAAATGGTACGCGGGCCGGATAAAACGCCTTCACTGCCAGGTAAGTCATCAAAATACTATCCTTCCCTCCACTGAACAATATGACGGGGTTCTGAAATTGTGCCGCCACTTCCCGCATGATGAAAATTGATTCTGATTCCAATTCCCGTAAATGGTTGATTTGATAGTCCATTATAGCTGTATGTGTTTTTCACTGTATTCCAATAAAACCTTCAAATCCGTTTCCGGTTCATTTTTTTCGGTATCCAAAACCAGGTCCGGGTTTTCCGGTATTTCAAACGGCGCACTGATTCCGGTGAAATTTGGTAATTCTCCGCTGAGCGCCTTTTTGTATAAACCTTTGGGATCACGCGATTTACAGGTTTCGACGCTGGCTTTCACATAGATCAGGTGAAAATCTGCCGGTCCGATAATTTCTGCTGCCAGCCGCCTCATCGATTCTTCCGGACTGACAAATGAGCAAAGTACCACCACACCATTCTGCAGCAGTATCCTGGCCACCTCAGCTATTCGCCGGATGTTTTCCATGCGATTTTCCGGCGTGAAATCCAGATCACCACAAAGGCGGTCGCGCACATTATCCCCATCCAGCAATGCCACCAGGTGGTTTTTTTCGGTCAATTGCTTCTCCAATGCCAGGGCCAGGGTTGTTTTTCCACTCCCGGACAGACCGGTAAGCCAAAACACCTGCCCGTGCTGGTTTAAAAGCTTTTCTTTCGTCTGCCGTGAGACAGAACGATCATATACCGGAAAAATGTGTGCCAATCCTTAAACCATTAATTATTCGGACGCAAAAATACAGGAATAAATGTTTATACATGCGTAAGGGGGACTTTAATTTTATCTAAAGCGCTCCAACCGTTTTACTGGCGGCTGTTGTAGTAGAAAGGTTAAAAACATTCAACCTATGGCAGAGTCGAAGATATTCGGCACCTTTGCGATCAGCCGGGAATTTTTATTCGTTCATATATTGAGAAACGCAAAGCGTATATTTGGTCAGAAATGGATGGCTTCTGGTACCATGCTGGTGCGGGTTTACCAGGGGGTAACAGATGTTTCTTTCAGAAAATCTCCGGATATCCGTTCATGATAAAATACGTCCCCCTTCATCCAAAATCCACAATGTCCACCATACCGGGGAACGAGTAAATGTAAATGGCCAACGGATGATGCTATTTCATACGGGAAGCAACTTTCGGTGAGAAAAGGGTCATTCCGGGCATTCAACAGCAAAACCGGTCGTCTGAGCTGTTCCAGCCAATACAGGCCACTTGTCTGCTTCCGGTAATCGGTCGCATCGCGAAAACCATGGAAAGGAGCTGTATAACATTCATCAATATCATCAATATTCCGGCAATGAAATATATCCCGGTAAGGCAGTAGTTCGGGATATATCTGTTGCTTTTGTTTCATTTTCTGTCGGACTTTACGGTAAAAATCCCGTTGGTACACCATGTTTTGCCATTTCATGAGCTCCCGAACCGAGCTTTGCAGGTCAATGGGAACGGAAATCGCCACTCCAGCCTGTACTTCTTTCGGAATGTCGGGTTGCCGGGCCAGATAATTGAGTACGATATTTCCTCCGAGACTGAATCCCACAAGTGAAACCTGACGGTACAAACCCTGCGCCAGGATTTGTTCAATTACAAAGGCCAGGTCAGTGTATTCTCCTGCATGGTAAGCCCGGGAGGTTTTGTTGGGCTCACCACTACAGCCCCGCAGGTTCATCGCCACAATATCCCATCCCTGATCTCTGAGGTGATTGGACATACCGATCATGTATGGTCGGAAAGCATTTCCTTCAAATCCATGCAGGAGAATGGTCACCCGATTGTGGTTACCGGAAGAAACTTCCAGATCGATAAAATCACCATCGGGCGTGATCAGACGCTGTCGTTCAGAAGGATATTTTGGCCGGACGGACCGGAAACGGTTGGGATAAATCGTCGAAAAATGCTTGTTCCGGAACAATGGGTTGGAAGGAGCGTAGTCCGATGGTAGTATGGGCATGTTTGATGAATTTGTCCGGATATATAATCAGTTTGTCAGCCTATGTCAGTGCAATGATAATTTTTTTTCCTGACCACCCGGCCATTTTGCTTTTGGTAAATGGGCAATATTATCTTCTGCAGTCATTTTCTTGTCAGGAGAATACGATTTTTCCTGAAAAGTTGTAACTTATGACCTCATTTCTAACCATAACCAAATCGTTGACCATGAAAATAAAAACCGAAAACCTGAGAAATGTAGTTCTACTGGGCCATGCGGGCAGTGGAAAGACCACCTTTGTAGAGAATATGTTGCTGGAAACCAATGCCATCAACCGGTTGGGGAATGTCGACCAGGAGAATACCACTTCGGATTATACCAACATCGAACGAGCCAAGCACTATTCCATTTTCACCTCTTTGATGCATGTACATTGGAAGGACAGTAAAATCAACATAATCGATACGCCGGGGGCCGATGATTTGGTTGGAGAGGTCTTGTCCGGTCTGAAGGTGGCTGATCTCGCAGTGATGATGATTCATGCGCGGTACGGTGTGGAAGTGGGGACAGAGCTGATCATGGAACAGGCGCAGAAATTGAACACCCCTCTGATATTCGTAATCAATCATCTCGATGACAATGAAGCCAACTTTGAGAAATCGCTGCAGGATCTGCGGTCACATTTTGGTCACAAAATCATCCCGGTGCAATATCCGTTGGGGCAGGGATTTGGATTCAACCGTATCGTCGATACACTTCAAAGAGTAGTCTATCATTTTCCGGAAGAAGGTGGTCGTCCGGAAAAGGAAGATATTCCGCCGGCAGAGGCTGAAAAGGTGCGTGAATGGCACAATGAGTTGGTAGAGGTGGCAGCCGAGAATGATGATACCCTTATGGAAAAATATTTTGCAGCCGGTAGCCTGACCGAGGAGGAATTGAGGGAGGGTTTGAATATCGCACTGGCTCACGGTGAATTTTATCCCGTTTTTATCGCTAGTGCTTCGCGCAATATGGGTAGTGGGCGGATCATGGGCTTCATCAATGACATCGGGCCATCACCCCTTGATCGACCGGCGCAGCCTCTTGTCAGTGGCCAGAACCTGCCCTGCGACATCGACGATCAGACCACGATATTTATTTATAAGACCATTTCCGAACCCAATGTAGGCAATGTATCGTATTTCAAGGTATATAGTGGCAGTCTGACCAAGGGGGATATGTTGATCAATGCCCAGACAGAAGCTCATGAGAATTTCAACCACATCTATGTGTCCAATGGGAAAGACCGGGAGGAAGTACCCCGTATCATTGCCGGAGACCTGGGGGTAACCACAAAACTGAAAAATTCCCATTCCAACAATACGCTCAATGCCAAAGGTCTGAATCGGAAGATCACCCCCATTGAATTCCCTGCACCGCGTTATCGGATGGCTATTGTGCAGGAAAATTCAAGCGACCTCGATCGTATGGCCAAGGCTTTGCAGACCATTCAGGAGGAGGATCCCACGCTGATCGTGGAGCAATCCGCTGAGCTGAATCAGACCATCATGCAGGGGCAGGGTCAGCTCCATCTTGACATCATCAGCTACCGATTGGATAAATCCTTTGGGGTAAATCTTGAATTGGAACCACCCAAAATACCTTATCGTGAAACCATTTCCCGTCAGGTAGAGGTGTCCTACCGCCACAAAAAGCAAAGTGGTGGAGCCGGTCAGTTCGCCGAAGTTCACATGCGTATTGAGCCCTGGGATGAAAATACCCCTTTGCCGGAAGATCTTAGTGTCCGTAAGGAGGAAGTCGAAGAATTACCCTGGGGTGGTGTGCTCAAATTTCTTTGGTGCATCGTAGGGGGGAATATCGACAGCCGGTTTGCCAATGCCATCAAAAAAGGAATTCTGATGAAGATGGAGGAAGGACCATTGACGGGAAGTCGCTGTCAGAACCTGCAGGTATCTATCTACGACGGCAAAATGCATACGGTTGATTCCAATGATATGGCTTTCCAGCTCGCAGCGGCTTATGCATTCCGTGATGGTTTCCGGAAGGCCGACCCGCAGATACTTGAGCCGATCTACCATCTGGAAATTCTCTGTCGGGATGAGGCGATGGGTGAAATCATGGGTGATCTACAGTCGCGCCGGGCACAGATTATCGGTATGGGCACAGAGGGATCGTATCAAAAAATTACGGCAACTATTCCCCTGGCCGAAATGGAAGGTTTCTCATCTACGTTGAGGTCGCTGTCTCAGGGAAAAGCCAAATTCAAAACCTGGCCGGAAGGGTTCGCAATTGTGCCGTATGAAGTCCAACAGACGCTGGTCAAAGACTACGATTCTGTGGCATAAAAAAAACCGTTCGGTTTTGATTCCGAACGGCTTTGTATATCTTGACAGGAGGTGCTTAGACTTATAAAGCACCCACGTGTTTCATCAATTTGCTCTTGAGGTTGGCGGCCTTGTTTTTATGGATCCGGTTGTTTTTGGCCAGGCGATCTATCATACTGACAACCTTAGGCAAAAAGACCAAAGCCTCTTCCTTGTCTGATATTTCCCGCAGGTTCTTAATCGCTGTGCGGGTGGATTTTTTGTAATATTTATTCCGCAGCCTTTTTTTGGCGGAGCTTCTTATACGCTTCTTTGCTGATTTATGATTGGCCATAGATCGATGTAAATTTTTTAAACAGGCCGCAAATATAAGACTTTCTGCCAAACATGCAAAATTCTATCAAAATTATTTGTGGGCCCAGACTCGTATTAAAATATAGAGATAAATAGCCCCCAGGGTCCGTCGGGCCTCCATTCAGGCCTGGAATTGGGGATTTTTCCCTATTTTCTCAGGTGCGTGTATAATAAGACCGGAATTTGACGTTTAAATGGCCTGAAATGTGCATAAATACGGCCTTTCTGGAAATTATTCAAAACAATTATTTGGATATGAAGTTAGGATAACCGTACATTTGCCTCTCAGAAATTTTTATTCCTTATTAAAAAATAATTAATATGAACAAAGGAGATTTAGTTGACAGCATTGCAAAGCAGTCAGGATTAACCAAAACGGATGCTGCAAAAGCATTGGATGCTACACTGGACGCCATTACCGGCAGCCTGCAAACCGGAGATAAGGTAACCCTTCCTGGATTTGGAACTTTTTCCACTTCAAAAAGATCTGCCCGAACCGGTCGTAATCCACAGACAGGTAAAGAGATTCGTATCAAAGCAAAAACTGTTGCTAAGTTCAAAGCTGGAAAGAATCTGGCTGATGCAGTAAACTAAAATTTTTGCTGACAAATGTTATTTGAAGGCTGCTCCCTGCGGGCAGCCTTTTTTCTTGTAATTCGCGTGAGAGTTGATATATTTGCGTTCACCTGGCAAACCAGGGAGATTTTCCACGGGAGTAAATGCAAGTCCCTTTTTACCCCCGAATCAAAAGTATAACTTTACAACATATGAAATTTGAAACCAAAGTGATTCACGCCGGCATAGAACCCGATCCAGGGACTGGCGCAGTCATGACGCCTATATTTCAGACCTCTACATTCGTGCAGGAAAGTCCCGGGAATCATAAAGGATACGAATATGCCCGTACCCAGAATCCGACGCGTACCGTACTGCAAAATAATCTGGCAGCATTAGAGAATGGTCGGTATTGCACTGCTTTTTCCAGTGGTATGGCCGCCATGGATGCAATTTTGAAGCTACTCAAACCGGGTGATGAAATCATCGCCACGAATGATTTGTATGGCGGTTCATATCGTCTGCTCCGGCAGGTATATGAAAATTACGGGATACATACTACCTTTACAGATATGAGCGACATCGACAATATCCGGTCGCTGGTCAATGGCCAGACCCGAATGCTGTGGGTGGAAACACCCACCAATCCGTTGCTCAATATTATCGATATAGAATCGATCTGCAGCCTCGGCAAGTCAAAAGGACTGCTGACCTGTGTGGACAATACCTTTGCCTCGCCTTACCTCCAGACGCCTCTGGATGATGGTGCGGATTTGGTCATGCATTCCGCTACGAAATATATCGGTGGGCATTCAGACCTTGTTATGGGGGTAGTTATTGTCAACGATGAAGAATTAGCTGAACGGCTGGCTTTTATCCAAAATGCCGTAGGAGCTGTTCCGGGACCCCAGGATTGTTTTCTGGCTATTCGTGGAATAAAAACACTGCCGCTCCGGATGGACCGGGCCTGTGAAAATGCCAGTCGAATAGCTGAATTTTTAAAAACGCATCACCTGGTAGATGAAGTTTTTTATCCTGGTTTTGCGGACCATCCCGGTCATGAGATCGCCCGTAAACAAATGCGACATTTCGGAGCCATGGTTTCCTTCAATTTGAAGAATGATGTCATGGAAGAAGCCTGGGCTATCATGAGCCGGACAAAATATTTTCTGCTGGCAGAATCCCTGGGTGGGGTAGAATCCCTGATCGGTCATCCGCCATCGATGACGCACGGATCCATACCCCGGGCGGAAAGACTTGCAGCACGACTCAAGGATTCTACTATTCGTCTGAGCGTAGGCGTAGAGCACATTGATGATCTGATCGGAGATTTGGAACAGGCTTTGGGACAGCAATCCTGATGGCCGCAGGATTCGGAAACAGTGACGGAGCGGTACTTACTGGTTTGTGATAGGGCAGGGAGGATAGTACCAGTCCGGTACAAACAGGGGAAAAATATAAAATTTTATACTGCCTCTGTGTACCAGATAAGCAGATCATGGGCTAAATTTGATTCTTAAATTACTATTAAAGTAGCCAAAACCCTGAAACAATCGTTTCCATATAAAGTCATTTTCGTGAACAACAACCTATAAAAAATGAAAAAATTACTTGCAGGATTGACCATAACCACCTTTCTGATCCTGGTAGCCACAGGGTACGCCAATGCTCAGAGTACAGCGATTATCAACATTGCAGAAGTGTTGGAAAACATGGAAGATTATAAAAATGCTCAGGCACAGCTGGATAAACTGGCCGAACAGTGGCAACAGGAAATCAATGCGGAATTTGAGGAGATCAGAGCGATGTATAATAAGTACAACGCTGAAGAAGTCCTCCTGAATGAAAACGAACGGAAATCCCGCGAGGATGCCATAGTACAACGCGAAAAAGAAGTTCGGGAAATGCAGAAATTGCGCTTTGGACCGGAAGGCGATCTGTTCCAAAAAAGGCAACAACTCGTCGAACCCATTCAGGATAAGGTGTACAACGCCATCCAGGAATATGCCGAACTGCACAATATCGACATCATTCTCGATAAAAGCAGCTCAGCAGGGCTGATCTACTCCAACGATGAGTATGACAAAACAGAAGATATCAAGCGAAAACTTAACATTAATTAAAATTATTGTAGCTTTGTGCACCATTTTTAAAAAAACAAACAAGATGAAGATGAGAAACACCATTCAATACCTGCTCCTTTCTGCAGTAGTCCTTTTTTCGGCAGGTATGTTGCAGGCCCAGCAAAAATTTGCCTACGTGAATTCCCAGGAATTGCTACAGGATTTACCTGAGGTGAAAGCTGCCGATGCCGAAATTCAAACCCTGCAGCAGCAAATGCAAAAGAAGGGACAGGAAATGTTTGAAAGTTATCAAACAAAAGCAATGGAACTTCAACGTAAAAGGGATGCTGGTGAATTGTCCCCTAAACAATTGGAAGAAGAAGCTAAAAAACTTGGTGAAGAAGAGCAGAAGATCCGTCAGTTTGACACTGAAATGCAAACCAGTATTCTTCAGAAACAGCAGGAACTACTCCAGCCCATTCAGGAGAAAGTCAACAGTGCCATAGAAGAAATAGCAAAGTCCGAAGGATACACCATGGTTTTTGATTCCAGTAGCGGAACGTTGCTTTTCGCAGATGAATCTACCAACATTACCAGCATGGTCAAGGCCAAACTGTCCGGGAACTAATCATTAATCTACTGCATCCGGACTGAAGTACTTTACCCTCCCATCCAAACGGATGCCCCGGATGTTTCATACCATAAAAAAAAGTAACCGGCGTAATTTTTTGATTGCGCCGGTTTTTTCTTTCAGCCTCTGTGCTGCAATACCAATGATGCTGCACCCTTCAGACTTTCCGTCCGGATATCAAGGCGTTACGGTAAATTGGCTTTTCCTGGTAACCGCGATGGAGAATTATTCGGTATCCTTTACCAACAATTGGAATCCATTCCCATGGATATTCACGATCTCGATACCATCATCAATCTTCAGGTACTTTCTCAGTTTGGTGACAAATACATCCATACTTCGGGCGGTAAAGTAATTATCCTCCCCCCAGATCTTGGTCAATGCCTCCGAACGAGTCAGAACATTATTCAGATTGAGACAAAAGAGTCGCAGCAATTGCGCTTCTTTGGGCGATAATTTACTTACCCTTTCCTCTCCTTCATCCGGCTTGTAAGTTAATGTACGAAGCGGAAAGTCGAATGTGAAGTTGCCAAATTCAAATTCCGTCCGGCTGTCCTCTTCTTCCAGGCTTCCATTCTGACTTCGTTTCAGAATAGCCTGGACCCGAAGTAGCAGCTCTTCAGAATTGAATGGCTTGGTGATATAATCATCAGCACCAATTTTGAGTCCCCTGACGATATCTTCGTTCAGCGCCTTGGCTGTCAGGAAGATAATCGGTGTCCTCTTGTCCTCTTCACGGATTTCTCTCGCAAGGGTAAAGCCATCTTTTCTGGGCATCATGACATCCAGTATACACAGGTCAAAGTCACCTTCATCAAAGGCGTCTTTCCCTTTCTCACCATCGGTGCGGAGTGTAATGTCGAAGTCATTCATCTCCAAATAGGATTTCAGGACATCTCCAAAATTCTGGTCGTCCTCTACAAGCAAAATACTCGGCTTAGAATCATTCATAGGAAAATAAGATTAAATTCAAAATATTAACGATTTAACAGTTCTTAAATTTTACGGATTCAGAAAAATTTGAAATTATTTCTCTTTGGGGTAAGGAAAGAACAACTGGAAGGTACTCCCTTTGCCCGGTTTACTTTCCACATGCACTTGTCCATGATGCGCATCCACCATGGCTTTCACATAACTCAATCCGAGCCCAAAGCCCTTCACATTGTGTACATTACCGGTGTGAATGCGATAGAATTTTTCAAAAATATTTTGGATCTGCTCCCGGGTCATTCCCTGACCATTGTCTTCTATCTCAATGATAATTCCCCCATTGCCATCTTTTGTTCTCATACTTATAACGGGTTCTTCCGGGGAATATTTGTTGGCATTGTCCAGTAGATTATGAAAAATGTTGCTGAGGTGATTTTCGTCGCCTTTTATGATGTGCGTGGTCGCACTCAGGTCCAGGGATACCTGACCTCCCCTCCTTTTGACCTGCAACTCAATGTGGTCCCGGGCCTGAGTCAGGAGTTGATGTACATCGACGTAATCCAGAGAAAGATTTAAACGCCGATTGTTGAACTGGGCCATCTGTAGCACCTTCTCTACCTGAACGAGCATTCGTTTGTTCTCTTCCCGGATGATGTTGGAAAACCTACTGACCTTCTCCGGGTTGTTTTTTATATTGGGATTTTGGATGGAATCTACCGCCAGTGAAATGGTGGCAATCGGAGTTTTGAATTCATGGGTCATATTGTTGATGAAATCAGTCTTCATCTCTGCAATTCTTTTCTGACGCAGGATCGTGAAGACGGTATAGAGAAATGAGAATAAAGTGATCGCAATGAAAAGCACAGACAAAATTATATTGGTGAGGATCCTACCGATAATGATCCGGTTTCTTGTGGGAAATTCTATGATCAGCTTTCCGAGCGGTTTATTGTTGTGCATAAACAGATTCGTGGCATACGGAGAATCTTTGAGCTTCAGATTGTACTCCGTAATAGTGGCCTCGACTTCCTGTTCCGGAAAAACGACAAAATTACCATCCATGATTACAAAATTTCCGTCCCGATTGGAAAGAATTCCATAATGAAAATCCGTTTTGATTCCCCGGCTCCGGAGATTATGGAAGATACTATTGTCCAGTTTTTCAAGATTGATGAGATCGGTGATTCGCTGATCCTTCCAGTCTCTCACTCCGAGTTTGTTGATGACTGCTGATTCGACCAGCATCCTGAGTTTTTCAAGATCGATTTGGCTGTTTCGGATTTGATTGAGCTCAGTTTCTGAAAACAAGTCGGTCCAGCGCGTGGTGGTGGAATCTGACGTGCGAAGAGGGCCTAGAAAAACTTCCCCTTCCGGCCCCAGATCGTAATGAAATGCATCTTCCTCTATTTCCTGCTTCACGCTGTTGAGCACGGAGAACACTTCTGTGTCAAACTGATCCTCCACAACCCGGATATTTTCCCGGATCCAGTTGATCTGCATCCAGACAATACCCGCTATGGCGATGATCATCAAACCTGCTACCCACCAGATCCATTTGATGTTTGACATGGTTGCACCTTTTAATCCAGTTGGTACCGGATGGTCGTCCCGGTCTTAAATCGGGTAATCGGATACGAATTGGAGGTCCAGGGAATTGTTCTGTTATATTCCCCGTACAGCCGGATCGTTATTTTCTCATTGAGTTCGTAATCTAACGTCGGTCGCAGACTAATGTTCCGTGCGCCGGAGGAAACCTGTTGTTGTACTTCTGAGTCAAAAAGGTGGATCACCGAAATGTTGTTTCCTATGCTAAAATCTACCTGTAGTACTATATCCTGGCCGGCTTCGTTTTCCCGGCTACTCCGGTTTGTTCCAGGTTCCTGAACCGTTCCGGGTTCCGGTCGGCTGGGTCGTTGCCGCTCATTGCCTGAACCGAACGGCAGATTCACATTTTTGAGAGTGGCACCAAGGCCTATCCTGATCTCAGAGGAATTATTTTCATTCAACTGGTAATTGGTCATACTCAGTGACAAATTCCGGCTTTTGATATAATCCACCGAGAAGTTGATGTCGTTTTTCGTTCGGAATTCAATACCGACCAGGGGATTGAATTGTTCAGCTATGACTACATCGGGTATTTCAAATCGACTGTAATAGTTACCGGTCAGTTCGTTAATATTCTCGAGCGGATCCTCTTCATAATCCCGATCTGTCCGGAAGGAATTGATATTGAGATTAGATTGGTACCCGTGCCGCAGGGAAAAGTTGGAAAAAATTTCGCTAAAAAACGGCAGTTTATTGAGTCCGTTATAAGTCAATTGCCAGTTGGGTTTTGGTGTCACCTCCATGAATTTCAGGGTCGTATTCATCGGATTTTTATCCGTATAAGCCGCCAGAAAAGCAGGAACAAGCACCTCTGATTGATATCGGCCATATCCAAAGTTGTATTCCGGTCCGTCGTCAGTATGTGGCCGGCCATCACCCAGCCTGGCGGAAATAACTTCCCTGTTGTTCTCAAAGGTGGAAAACAATTGCTGGACATAAGCCGTGTCATTGCGCAGGAAAGTGTTCAATGAAAAATACGAAACGGAGTAACTACCCATGTCTCTCGGTGCCAGGTGTTCAAAATTTCCACCTGGTTCCCTTACTTTGAAAAATTCGAAATTATTTTCTACAAAATTTTTGTTGGCCGTCAGCGTGACCTTAAAATCCCGGAAAGGTTCCACATCCAGGGTTGCATCGATTCGCTGGGTTCGATTGCGAATGACTTCCTGATTGAGCAGGATATGATTGGTGATATACTGTTCCGGGCCGGACACCAGCCCATCCAGCCACTCGTTAGTGGGCTGAATACCGAGGATATATCCCACACCCGGTGCACTCCAGGCCTCGTTCATTCCCATAAATTTGGGCGATGGGGTGAAACCGGGAACGACACTGCTGAAATTCTCCGTGTAGTTAAATTTCAAGGTACGGACAGCCATGATGGGTCTGAGAAGTGCAGCTTCCGCTATGCCCGGTCCATCGGATTGCTCGCTCCGGCTGTCCCGGTCCCCTGAGGTGTTTCCCGGACGTTGTCGGCTCCGGGATGGTCCGGAAGCAGCCGGCTGACCAATTTGAAAATTGTTGATGGACTGCAGGTATCCCACCTTGTTATACAGATTTACAAAATTGATATTGGCATTGACCGAACGGGACTGTGAATTCTGAATGACATTTCCGTAATCCTGTGCATTAAGTGCCGCCGCACTCCAGGTATAGGTTGTGGCCAGTTGGGCACCTATATCGATGAAATCCAGGAAAGGAAGATACTTGAATGGTAACGCATAGGTCACGTTGAAACTATGCTGATAATTCTTGGGTCTGCCCAGATTGGTCAGGTTGTCCCACAACACCTCTTGTATTTCCCCCGGATCGTTCTCGTTGCGATCCCGGTCCAGAACGGGCAGTTCATCAATGATGGAGTTACTGATCGCATCAAAATTGAGACGGAGTGATCGCGTCAGATTCCAGGCCAGATTGTAATTGCGATCCCAGGTGAATCGCTTGGTGTACCAGTCGCTGAATTCGGGTTCCATAAAACGGTAAACCGTGGTGCTCTGAAACCGGTTCAGCTCATTCCGAAAGGCCAGATTGGAAGGTATTGGATTAAAATTGAACTCGGATAGAAATGCCAAATACTGACTTGATATCGCATTTTTAAATGGTGTGATGTACAGGGGTTGGGCTGAAAAGTTGTAATCCAGAGCCGCCCGTTGTTGTTCGATCTTGTCTTCTTCTATGATGGGATCGGACTGTATACTGGTGGTTTTGGAATAGGATAAGCTGAAATTCTGAATGTCCCAGGGCATCGGTTTGTCATCGCTCTGATTTCCCCTCATGACCCGCACATTATCCAGGGAAACCGTTTTTCTTACTTCACGGATGATCGCCTGATCCCGTACCGAATCCCGTTCTGCCGGGGTGACCGTTTCGAGTTTCTGGTCCAATGTCAAATCATTGTCATAGGGATCGTATTTGGGTGTGGCTGTTGCGTTTGAATATTGGGCGAAAAACGGAATGCTTAGATTCCAGTTGTCCGGCAATAGTTTATTGAGCTGCAGGTTAGCCGATATATTGTAATCAAACTGCCGTTCCTTCTGCCGTTGGATCAGTTTCTGATCCAGTGATCCCCAGCCTATGGTACTGAAATTGGACGCCAGGTTCAGTCGACCAAAATCAGCCAACTGGACATCCAGTCGCGCCAGAGCAGCCATGCCTCCTTCTTCGTTGAGGCCCTGCAACCGAAGTTCATTGACCCATACTTCAGCGCATTTGTTGAGGTGATCCTCTGCCACGTTTCGTATTCCGATCATGATTGCTTTCGGGTCTCCAAGTGTCGGATTTCCTACTACCTTGACGTTGTTGTCCGGTCTGTCCGGGTCCGATACGATGTACGGAATGGTCTCAGGAGCACCTTCTGCATTCCGGTCAATCTTGGTGTTGACCAGTAAGTCCAGCGGAAAATCAAAACGGTTTTCCACCCGCCACACCTCGTTGACATAATCCAGGCTGCCCGGAGAGGTCGATCCCACATTTTCAAGCCTGGACATCGTCAGTGGAATTTCATATTCGTAATAATTACTCGAAAAGTCGGAACCAATCCGTAGAAATATCGACAGGTCGCCATCATTGACGCGTTCATTACCCTTTTCTTCGGCATGTACGAACATTTTGAGCCGTTCGAAATCGCGCAGGTCAAACCGACCAATTATTTTATAGATCGCTGCTGCTTCTCCATGGGGCAGGTTGCAAATATCCAGCGCGATAGATTGTTCGTTTTGGGCAATATTGTTGACCGTGGCATAGCTTACCTCCCGCTGGATGCCCGGTGGCACCTTATATTGAAAAGGGAACTTCCCGCTATTCTCCTCAATATTGACTACATTGACGTCAAATTTGATGTCGTCCGGTATGGGATTTGG
The DNA here is from genome assembly GCA_965652315.1 of uncultured Saprospiraceae bacterium. Taxonomy (GTDB): domain Bacteria; phylum Bacteroidota; class Bacteroidia; order Chitinophagales; family Saprospiraceae; genus Membranihabitans. The sequence goes on from CBFGVZ010000008.1 coordinate 28,177, forward strand.
CTCACCAATGCCCGGCTGGCTAAGGCTTTTGGTATATCGTCTCCAGGTGTTGTTGACCAGCTCAAGTTTGGCAAACCGGAAGATGGCTCTGGACTCGAATCCGGTCATATATAGCCTCATAAATCGAATCGACCGGAAATCTTTAATACTACCCACTTTCCGGTCAAATTCACGTATCGGTATCTTGAGCCGGTACCATACCCCTGAGGTGGAATTGATGGTGTCTGTGATATAATCTATCTGTTCGATACCCCCGGTGCTGGGGTCATATTCGATCGGTATTTCGTATTCAAAATAGGCTTCGGATTCATTGAGCGTATTGTCGTTGTTCAGATCCTCATTGTCCGGCATATTGGTATTGGATTCCAGGGTACGGCCTTCGGAAGCTTTGGAGTTGCCCTCGTAATTATTGGACTTGAGATATCGTTCGAGTACATCTTCATAATCTTCCGGAAAAGACCGGAAGGAAACGAAGTTGTCGTTTGAAGGATCGTTTTCAATCTGTTCGCGGGCGTTGGCGTTCAGGGATTGGATGGCACTGAGGTATTCGGTGAAAAATGCTCTTTCGCCGTCATCAGATAATCCATCATATCCCACATCCTGTAAGGATCGGTTTTCCGGATCGGGGTCAAATGAGCGGGTAATATTTCGGATCCTGGGCACGACACCTAGGTTAGTAGAATCAAGCGGTGCACTGGAGCCTGGAACAGGCAGACCGTTTTCGAAAAACATTCTTCCGTCCTTGACGACATCTTCGGATATATTTCCCAGGTTGATGTACATTTTTCCACCCCCCTGAAGCCTGGTACCATCCGGCTGTTCCATGAAGGGGTTGAGCACCCACATTTCTATGTATTCTACGTTGGCCGCTTCGAAATCGTTGCGCTGGAGAGACCTCATGATACCGCCCCAGCGTGTTTCGGGGCGCTCCAGATTTCCGTCGGGATCCAGTCCGGCACTGAAATCTGTACCATTGGGCACGTCGTAATTGTACGGTCCGCGCCTGGTGGGGTCGTACATGATATCAAATGTGAGGAAGGTCGATGCAAACTGGAGGTCGATCTGCCGGTTCGGGAAAATTTCATTGATGGAAACTGCCCGGGTGTAAGGGTTGTCGTTTTTTGCATAGATGGATTCCAGCCTGTACCAGGCCATGGCAGCCCGATTCACTCCTGTAAGCATGGAATTGGATAGTGCGGATTCCGGAAATTTGGGATTGTTATTGTTGAGATCGTTCTGGGGTATGGACGAAATCACCCAATCCGTGGTAGGGAGTCGCAGATCAATACCCGTCGAACTTCCTTCAAAATCGTCCAGGTAGGCCGTACCTCCTGATGAATCCACATCGATGGCTTTGGAATGCCCGGGTTTCAGCCAGGCCCCTTCCAGGGCCAGGTCAATACTGCTCTCTGAAGTCGTATTGATCAAAGGCAGATTGTTCAGAAACCGGGTCAGCCAGGGTGCAGGTTTACTCAGGTTCATGTCCAGTCCTACGATCCGGTTGTTGATGGGATCTTCCCCGAAATTTACCTTTTGGGTATAAGGCCGCTCCCACAAGTGCATGTAAGTGGCCCCGACATTGAGTTCATCGCTGAAAGCATAATCTGCCCTCAGCCCCACCATATTTTTCCGGTTGAGATTGAATAGACCCTGGTCTTCGTACGAAACCCGGATATTCACCCCCGGACCGGTGTAGGCACTGTTGGTAATCCGCACCTTCCCCAGACCATAATTCACTTCATAATCCACCCCTTCGATCAGCTCCTGACTTCCAGCATAAACTTTTACAGAGCCTCTCGGTACATTGAAAGCCCTGAGGTCATATTCATCAGAAGCACTGGCCTTGTACCGGCCTTTGATGATAAACCGGTTTTTTTCGGCGTATTCACGAGCGACTACCAGCGTGCTGTCGTATAATTCCTGGTAAACAAATTGTTCGATCAGTTCCGGGTCGTCCAGTCGCTCCGCAAGGTCCGATCCGAATGGTTCCAGTCGGGGAAACATCATCCGACCGGTATTGAGATCAAAGGTGACCCCATTCACAAAGTCAAACTGCCCATCTCCCCCTGGCTGCGGATCCCCTGTGGTGGTCAGACTGTCGAGGCCAAATAAATTGAGTAGGGGAAGATTTCTGAACTGCTCTGTAGGCAAATATCTTTTTAATGATTTTCCGGGGTCTTCATAGAAAATGTCGAGCCTGAAATCTTCCTGGCTGACCTGGTAGGCGCCGATGGAATAGAAGTTTTTCATCATCAGATCCCACAGGGGCAGATCGACATTTTGTGTGGTTCCCTTGAGCAATTTCGTATAGAGGACCGTTGTGGTGTCGGGATTGAGCGGCAGATCGGTCGAAAATTCACCGACCTGGTATTTTTCACCGTTGTACTCAAATTCAAAAGCAACCGCCAGGATCTGATCGGGCCGCAAGGCTGTGATCAGCGATATAAATCCCAGATCGGGATGGACCCGGTATTCGGATGGACGGAGTAGGCGAGCCCCTACTTTTTCAAAGTCCCGGGATTGTTCCAGTCGGAACTGACTGGTTAGTGTTGCCACCGCCTGATCAAGGTTACGCACCGAGCCGGTGGAAGTGATGGCTTCATAAATCGGATTGGAGGAATTGTCCGGCAATCCTTCCATTCCCGTGATGTCCGGATTGACAATCACTGCTGGATTCTGTAAATTGGGGTTTTGATTGAAGATCTGTTCGGTTTCACCCAAATCCGCAATCGCCAGAATATCCCTTGAGTCCTCGACCTGATTCCGGTCGTTCGTGATCCATACTTCCGTACGGGTTATTTTGTAGAGCGACCTGACCTGTGGCAACGTGCTTAACGCATCCTCAAAATGATCCCTGAAATAGTGAGACAGGAAAAAATGGCGGTTCTCGTCGTAATTGTCTGCATCCACTTCAAATTCCTGGACTTCCCCCCCTCCTTCGATGTTGAGATCCTTTTGCTCACTGTTTTGTTGTGACAAAATGGTGGTCAGCCGTAATCGGCCGAATTGGGTACCGAGCTTGACACCGAAAAGGTTTTCTGATCCGTGAATAAGCTGGCTGTTTAGCGGAAGACTGACGTATCCCGCATCTACTGTTTTGATGATCTCATCTTCAGAGAAATTGTCTGTATCGTAATTGATTTTGAGGTTTTGGTCAAAATTAAAAGTCGATTTATTGTCCCAGTTGAATTTCAAATTGAGTTTTTCGCCGATGTTCCCTTCCACATCCAGTCGGATAGGCATATCAAAATCCAGTCCGCCATACCGTTGTTGGCGCTCGAGTAGAATAGGATTCTCGACGTTCTGAAATTCATAGCCCAGAGTGATATCGACACTTCCCCGGGGTCGGATGTTGATTTCTGATCCACCGAACAACCGGTCCGCAAGGTTCCTGCTTACATCTATCCGCTCCATAGGGTCCAGGTCCAGACCACCCCCAGGCGTGATCCCGGTGATCCGTTCCAGATATTCCTGTTCCTGTTGCTCCTTCCGGAATTCCAGATATTCACTAAAAGTCATGGTACGGGAATACGGCCCAAAATTTTCATCCAGCCGGTTGATGAAATTGTAGCTGTTGGACTCGGGATCATATTCCACGTCATCCCGCATCAATGGCGGATCCTTCAGATCAAACGGATTGGGCTGTTCAGGTCTGGTCAAATATTTCCCGATGTTATTCTTTCCTGGAATGGTATCCTGTAGGTTGGTCAGCGTTTCTAATGGGCTAACAACCAATGGAATATCTTGGGGTCCATTTGCCTCGACCGTTCGGGAACAAACCAAAATAAGCGATACGCTGAAAGCCAATATAGTGAGGTTCCGGAACCTTAAGTCAAAGTCACACATCATATATCTTCACAAATATTACGGTAATTCAAATTTCTAAACGATCATAATGTCAAATCATTATTACGACATTAACTTTAATGCCTGTTTTACCATCATTTCCACGGTACCACCGGTATTCTCTGCTCGCAACTGCCGTAGGACATGTTGGACTTTGGCCGGGGGAAAACCCAGTGTCAGTAAGACCTGTCGGACTTCCTGCAGGTCGCTCTGCTCGGCTGCAGAAGCCGGGGGAATATCCGCCGGATGGGGAAGACTTCCCTGTATTTTATCAATTTTATCGCGCATCTCAATCAATACCCGTTCAGCTGTTTTGGGACCGATCCCTTTTACACTTTTAAAGGCATGGATGTCATTGGATTCGATCGCTTCCACCACCTGCGCAGGAGTCATGGAAGAAAGAATCAGACGAGCGGTATTGGGGCCGATACCACTGATCCCAATGAATAATTCAAACGTAGTCCGTTCTTCCTCGGTGATAAAACCATACAGCATCCGGATATTTTCTCGTACATAATAGTGGGTGTAAAGTTTGATCTCCTCCCGACCTTGCAGTCCGGCAAAAGTATGCAGAGAGATATGGAGCAGATATCCGATACCATTGTTCTCTATCACGGTGGAAACCGGATTCGCTTTGATAACTTTCCCAATGAGGTATTCATACATATTGCTAGCTTTTTGCCCGTGTGAAATTATGTTTATATTAGTGAATATCGTAATATGTTATCAAAATCCGTACCGTTTTTTAAAAAGGCCATATATTTGACCATTTTGGACGACAAACCTACGCATGAAAATTTTAATATTGGGAAGTGGAGGTCGCGAACATACGCTGGCCTGGAAATTTAGCCAAAGTTCACACTGCGAACGCCTTTTGGTAGCGCCCGGAAACGCTGGCACTGCCGGCATTGCCGAGAACATCGACCTGGATATTATGGATTTTGGAGCTGTAAAAAAAACAGTGCAGCAATACCACATTGATTTTGTAGTCGTCGGTCCGGAAGCGCCTTTAGTGGGGGGTATTGTAGATTATTTCAAAAAAGATGCGGAATTGCGAGGCGTAGCCATTCTGGGACCGGACCTGGCTGCGGCTCAGCTTGAAGGCAGTAAGTCCTTTGCAAAATCCTTCATGATCAGGCATGGCATTCCTACGGCAGGTTACCTCGAAGTTACTGCCGATAATATTCAGGAAGGGATCGATTATCTGTCCTCACTTTCTGCCCCATATGTCCTGAAAGCGGACGGTTTGGCGGCTGGCAAAGGGGTGCTGATCATCGATGATCTGGAAGAAGCCCGGCAAGAACTCCGGGCCATGCTTGAGGGAAAATTTGGGGAAGCCAGCCAAAAAGTGGTGATCGAAGAATTTCTGGATGGAATCGAATTTTCGGTTTTTGTTTTAACCGATGGTCAAAAATATATTCTTTTACCCGAAGCCAAAGACTATAAAAGAATTGGTGAGGGCGATACCGGACTCAACACCGGGGGCATGGGAAGCGTCTCACCGGTCACTTTTTTTGAGGGATCATTCCGGGATAAAGTCATCGAACGCATCGTGGAGCCCACCATTGCCGGGATCCAAAAAGACAATTTGCACTACACAGGATTCATTTTCTTTGGATTAATCAAGGTCGGTGGTGAACCTTTCGTCATCGAATACAATTGCCGGATGGGTGATCCGGAAACCCAGTCCGTCATACCCCGGATCAAAGATGATTTATTGGAATTGTCCTTCGATGCAGCACAACATCGTTTGACACCAGGTCAACTGGATATTGTGCCCAAAACAGCCTGCACCGTGGTGACCGTGGCTGGGGGTTATCCTGGATCTTACGAAAAGGGAGCAAAGATCGAAGGATTGAATATGGTTGTTGACCAGGTTTTTCATGCAGGTACCAGACGGAGTCAGGAGGATATTGTGACCAGTGGGGGTCGGGTACTGGCAGTGACGGCGCTGGATGAAAAACCCGCCAGTGCCATGCAAAAAGCCCGGGAAGGAGCAGCCCTGATCCGGTACGAAGGAATTTATTTCCGCAATGACATCGGACAGGATCTATTGAAGCTGGAAGAATAAAGACCACTAATTGTATATTCCAGTCCATATTTAGTTAAATCCAATGAACTATCATGAGCAGTATCCCCGAATATCCGGTTCCCATGTATTCCCCGGCCACCCTGGTGATTGACCTGGCACATTTGCGGTCCAACCTCGTGTATTTCAGGACTCTGCTTTCACAGGAAACACGCATCATGGTCATGGTGAAAGCGGATGCATACGGATGTGGAGCTATCGAGGTGAGCCGGGTGCTGGAGGAAATGGAGGTCAGAGATCTGGGTGTAGCTTATACACACGAAGGTATTGCACTCCGGGAAGCGGGAATTGAGGCCCATATTATGGTCATGAATCCTTTGCCACAGGAGTTTCCGGACATGATCAAATATCAATTGGAACCAGAATTGTCGGGATTTCCGCTTTTGCAACAGTGGATGCAATTTGTCCAAAGTACCAATCCGGCCCCTCATCCGGTCCATCTGGAAGTGGATACGGGTATGCGACGGTTGGGGTTTGACCTCAATGAAGGTAAAAAGGTCGGTCCCCTGCTTCGATCCCATCCATCGGTCCGGGTTCGTTCGGTATTTTCGCATCTGGCGGCCAGTGCTGATCCGGCACACGATGATTTTACCAGAAAGCAATTCCGGCTATTCGAGCAATGGTATGCGGATTTTGAGGCGGCCACTGGCTGGTCGCCCATGCGACATATACTCAATACCGGAGGGATCATTCGTTTTCCAGGACATCAGTACGATATGGTTCGTTTGGGTATCGGATTGTACGGCGTGGGGATGGAATCTCTGCCGGATCATGGCTCACTCAGGCCGGTCCAATCCCTTTATGCCTCCATTTCACAGATCCGGGATATTGGACCGCAGGAAACGGTGGGGTATCACCGCAAAGGTTGGCTCGAACGTCCCGGGCGCATCGCAGTAGTCAACCTGGGCTATGCGGACGGATTCCCCAGATTGGCCGGAAACGGCCGTTTTTCTGTATTGATTGCAGGAGTATTGTGCCCCGTGGTAGGCACGGTTTGCATGGATATGCTGATGGTTGATATCAGCGATTGTCCGGAAGCTCAGCCGGGTAGCGTAGCAGAAATTTATGGCCCGGGGAATCCTGTGGCTGCATTGGCAGAGGCGGCTCAGACGATCCCATACGAGGTGATCACCGGTAATCATCAGCGGCTGCGCAGGATTTATTTAGAGGGATAGGATTTACGTTAACATTGATTATATCCGGAATGGCATGTGATTCGGATGTGGCTGGTATGGATGTGTGTTCTGAGGAAGTGGCCAATGCACTACAGGATTTCAAAGAACAAATGGTATTTGTAGAAGATGCTGTGGTGAGTTTATACACCAATGATCCAGCGGCCGATGAAATTCGTCCTACCCATGATATTGATGTGACCTTGAATATTATCAACCTCAGTCATTGAGCATTTATCGAACTCAATAGCATAGAACAATATATCCTCCACCACCGGAGTGGGATGAATTTGAATACCCGGCACTTCAACGAAAAGGTAGTACTTCATGGCATTAAAGTTGTGATCGTAACTCCGAAAGTTCAGATATTTAAAAAAAAATTACCGTAAAAATTTAAAATAGTATTTTTTTTTTGGTAAATTAGACTTAGAGCTCAAAAATCGAATTTACGTACTAGTAACTCATGAAGTACAGGACTGTGGATTACAGTCAGCCATTATTAATGAAAAATATTAGATCATGAAAGTAGTAAATTTCACATTTTGACTTTTTTCCTTTTTTGCTCAATGAGTAATGCCTTAGCCCAGGTAGAGGTGTTTTCAAACGGCAACGTAAGAATCGGTACGGCCTCCAGTTGTTCATTGTGTAATGCCAGTGACTTGAATATCGACCGGGATATCTATATACAAAGTCACCCGGCCAGTAGCGGAATCCATATTGGGAATAATGGAGGTGATCCTGCCATCATACCCCAGTGGACGAATACCGCATCCATAGGCAGTAGCAGCCTGGCTATGTGGAGCGTGTATTCTTATAATTTGTACAGCAATGGCGGTACGGTTCAGACCTTATCCGACGAACGCGTGAAAAAGAACATTAAAAAATTGGAATCCGGACTGGAAAAAGTCCTTCAGCTCAACCCGATACATTTTGACTATATCGAACCTCAAATGGAACCGGGTCTTTCGGAGAAGCGAAAACAGCAAATCAGAGAAGCCGGATTGAATAAGATTGGATTTATTGCCCAGGAAGTGAATAAGGTATTCCCGGAAGTGGTAGCGATCGAAGAAGAATCGGGCTTATACACCGTCGACTATGCTTCCCTGGTCCCTGCACTGGTCCAGGCTATCCAGGAACAGCAGACAATGATTAATGAACTCCGGGATGAACTGGTGAATAAAAACAATTTACTCCCGGAATCAGAAGGCCTGGAAATTGAAACCAGGATAGTTCCGACCGGCCAAAAGATGGGGTATATAATGCAGAATCGCCCCAATCCCTTTAATGCGGAAACCCAAATCAAGTACAATATCGAATCCAATGTGCAGGATGCCCGATTGTACATATACGATTTGTTGGGCAAGCAAGTGAAAAGCTATGAAATACAAGAACGGGGTCAGGGTGCTTTGACGGTAGAGGCCTACGAACTGGAAGCCGGCACCTATATCTATACTCTTACAGTGGATAACCGGGAAATCGATTCTAAGAAAATGATCCTTACTAAATAGTAAAATAATGAGAAACGTGAATTTGAATGTATTGTTCATAGTTTTTATTTTACTCCCGGGCTGCTCAAACGACATAGTAGATGTTGATAATGAAGACTTGACAGTGGAGGAGTTAAAGCTTAAATCTGGATTGCTGGGTGAGTGGATTGAATTATCACCCTGCGATTCCTGTAATATGCTTATATTCACGAAAAATGATTCAATCCTTCAAGAAAGTTTACTGGGCCATGGATATTTGTCTTCGAGTTTTGAAATTGTTGCTAAGGATTCAATTAGAGTCAAAAGGAATTGGGAGCTTGAAGAAATTAAAAAAACGACCACACATAAAATAATCTTTCATTCTAAGGATACACTTGAGATAAAATGGTTTTTACCTGTAGATTATGGTGTATTTGGGTTTGAAGATATTAAACTCTATAAATCTAAATAAATGAAATATATATTTATATTACAAATATTGTTGCTTACATCTTTTGGGATCAGTGCACAAACAGATTATTATTGGTATAAAGGAGAAAAAGTATTTCTAACCAAAATACCCGGGAAAAAATTTATCATATATCAGAATATCCAAGACACTTCGGGTTTAAAAAAAATCACTGAACTACCCGATGCTATAATTATTGGGCATGGTATTTTCAAGACATCAAAAAGCATAGTGACATACAAAGGTAAAAAAAATGAGAGTCAAAATTGGGCTATGTTGTCCAGTTCCCTTACATCAGAAAAAAAACTAACTGAACAAGATCAAATAGTATATGAATCAAATTTTTATAAGACTGAACAGGAAGTAGAAGCGGGTTTATCCCATTTGTTCTATGTTAAGCTCAAAAATCCCACTGATGCCAATATTCTCGAGCAACTAGCTTCAGAGAATAATGTAGAGATTATTGGCAATAACAAATTTATGCCATTATGGTATACGCTTTCATGTACTAAATATTCTAAAGGTAATGCATTGGAAATGGCAAACGTGTTTTATGAATCCAATCTATTTGCAGGATCAGAGCCGGACTTAATGACAGATGATACACCTTTTTGTACAAATGACCCTCATTTTAATGAACAATGGGGACTTAATAATTCCGGACAATATGGTGGAACAGGAATTGATATAAATTTTTGTCAATCAAGACAAATAACAACTGGGGATCAAAACATAGTAATAGCAGTTTTGGATCAGGGATTTGAAATGAATCATCCTGACTTTGCTAATGTTCATGCTCAGAGTTTTGATACAGAATCTGGAACGTCACCAGCACAAGTTCTTGGAGACCACGGAACTGCTTGTGCAGGAATTATTGGTGCGAATTCAAATAATAGTATTGGAATTTCAGGTATTGCACCTGATTGCCAGATAATGTCAATAAGCAATAGTTTAGCTGGGATACCAAATAGTAGACAAAGAAGGGCAGATGGCATTAATTTTGCCTGGCAAAATGGAGCTGCGGTAATAAGTAATTCTTGGGGGTCTAGTGTGCAATTTCAAATTATAGATGATGCTATAGACAATGCATTAACGCAGGGGAGAAACGGACTTGGTACCGTAGTTGTATTTGCAGCAGGAAATGATAACGGTGGAGTAAGTTACCCTGCTAATTCAAATAGCGAAATTATTACAGTGGGAGCATTAAGCCCATGTGGAGAAAGAAAGTCTCCTAATTCTTGTGATGGCGAAACAACCTGGGGGAGTAACTTTGGTGCTGAACTTGACATAATGGCACCAGGCGTGCTTATCCCAACAACAGACAGGCAAGGGAACAATGGTTATAATCCCAACGTGGCTATCCACAACCTTAGTGGAGGATCTTTAGTCAACAGTGATTATACGGATGACGATTATACGGTTTGGTTTAATGGAACTTCTGCGGCTTGTCCTCATGTAGCAGCAATTGCAGGGTTAATTCTATCTCGCAATTCCCATTTAACCCAATTACAAGTTGCAAATATAATTGAATCAACAGCACAAAAGGTTGGAGGATATAATTATCAAAACACAGTCGGCAGACCAAATGGAACCTGGGACGATGAAATGGGATACGGTTTAGTAGATGCTTTTGCCGCTGTTCAAGCATGTCCAACAACAACAATTGAAAACCAAACCAT
>CBFGVZ010000009.1:0-37212 GCA_965652315.1 uncultured Saprospiraceae bacterium
CCCTTTATCTTACCGTACAAGACTTAGAATGAGTTACAAAAGCCAGGAAAAGAACATGGGCCAATACAAACAACCAACGTTATAAAGGGGTTTCGAAGCAGGATTTTTTGAGTTGAAGCTTGTGCGTGAGCTGGGGCGCCTTTGCAGAGGGCTGCTTTTTTGGTTACTTTTTTTCAGTAAAAAAAGTAACAAAGACGATTTTATTTTTCACATGTAGCATCTACAATGTCATTTTTAGGAACTTGAGTAAATAAGAAATAATTTGTAGTTTAGGTGCCTTTTAGAACAATACACAAACCTAACCTTATGACGAACAAACTGACCCTTTGTTTGGGCTTCCTATTGGCTGCCTTGCTGGTGTTGCCCGGATTTATGGCTCCGGATCCGGGAATCAAAGTAAAATTCCCCAAAAAAGTGAACACCACTATCCAGGACAAATGCTATGGATGTCACAGTCCTGAAGGCCGATCGGAAAAAGCCAAAAACAAATTGTTGTGGGACAACCTGGCTACCATGGATTTTATGGCGCAGCGAAAAGCCTTCGCTTCCATTGAAAAGGTGATCCAGGAAGGAACAATGCCGCCCAAAGGTATGGTGGAGCGCAATCCCGATATGAAACTGACGGACAAGGAAGCCGCGAAACTGGAAAGATGGGCATCCAAAATGCACCGGAAGGTATCGAAACAACTAAAATAATCGCCCGAGCGCGGTCTTAAACGGGCAGATTCAGGATTTCATTCCAGACTGACTGGTCAACCGGAATACCGTTTTTCAGATTTTCGGTTCGGTGCTGTAAGGTCCGTTCACCCGGGTAATATACCTTCCCATTTGTTGGAGCTGAATCGTGTATGCTTTCAATGATGGCATCCGCATCGATCTGATAGGTATTCTCAGAATGTCGGGCATCGATGCAGATGAACAGTTGGGACAAATTGGTTTCGTAATCCCACCTGCCAATCCGGTGGGTGGACTGGCCACCTGCAAGAAGAGTAACCATCATGTCCACCAGGATGGTGAGCCCGGAACCTTTCCACAATCCGGCGGGGAGTACCCGGCCAGTATTCAGGATGATCCCCGGGTCATCGGTTAATTGTCCCTGATGATCCCAGCCACCTGGGTAGGGAAGCCTTTCTCCTTTTCGGGCCGTATCTTCCATTTTCCCATACGAATACAACGAGGTGGCCATGTCCAGGACAACGTGACCAGGGTTTCTCGGGATAGCCAGGACCAGGGGATTGTTACCGATGGCATTTTTGATACCGCCCCAGGGTGCCATATTGGGTGTGGTATTGGTCATGCAAATCGCAATGCAGCCTTGATCTGCTGCCAACCATCCGTAAGTGCCTCCACGCATCCAGTGATTGGTGTTTTTCAGAGCTATGGCGCCGATGCCATTGGATTTGGCCAGTTCAATCGCCCGGTGAATGGATTCGGTAGCGTTAAGTATGCCCGCCCGTTGATGTCCATTCCATCGTTCCACGGCCCCAAATTCGGCTTCTCGCTCCATTTTACCATCGATCCTGATGTGGTCGTTCTGCACGTATTCCACGAATCTGGGAAATCGGTTCAATCCATGAGAAGCGACGCCATCACAACTGGACCGGGTATGCGTTTTGGCAATTAGTCGGGCATCTTCTTCACTGAATCCCAACCGGACGGTTATCCGAAATAACTGCGATTCAATTTCCTCAAATGGTAACCGTATTGATTCGTCCATTGGAACTAATAGTCACTTTTGACGTAATCGATTTCCATAAATTCTGCGACTTCTTTTTTCCATACATTTTCCACAAAAGCAACATGGTCAGGGTGATTGTTGTAGGTATTATAGGCATCCTGATCCTCAAATTGCATGATCAGGCCAAAGTCAAAGTTGTTTTTGGGACTTACTTCTTCGACACATCGTAAATTGTGAACCGTCGGAATCGCTCCCAGATCAAGCGCCTGCCGGATAAACAATTGTTCCGCATCGGAACCTTTTTCATGGTGAAGTCTGAAATAAACCGTGTGTGTAATCATGTTATCTTTAGTTTGTGGTCCGTTGCACTGGACGTAGGACATTGCCAGCAGCAGGGACATACCCATTAATAATATCTGTTTCATGTTTCAAAACTTTATTTTGTATCGACTGATTCCCGTGTAAAATTATAACTATTGCGGGGATTGAGGAAGATCAGGAAAAATATCACCGCAAACCCCATTTCATACACCTCCCATTTTCGCTCGGCTGGAATGGCCAGGATGACCAGTGTCAGCAGGACAAACACCAGGCTATGGTGCCAGTGGACAACCGGTACCCCAAAGCGGTCGATGGTCCGTCGGATCCATAGGCTGCGTTGGTACAGGATGGGTACAGCAAATAGATAAAGTACCATTACCACGCTGAGCATTTGGCTGAAAATGAGCTTGTTGATTTTAGTTTCGCCCACTACCAGATTGTGGAGATTGGTCTCATTCTGTGCGTTGCGCTCCATGAAATATTCACCGGTTTCCCATCCGAATATGCGCTGACCCCAGGAAATTTCTTCTCCGGCTGCAAAAAAGAAAAGCAAGGCAAAAAGGGTGGTTCCTGCCATCCAGGTGAAAGGCCGGACCTTCCATCCCCGTATGAGCCGGATTCCGCATAATACCGCTATGGCCAGCAAAGCCAGGGTCGTCAGGTTCTCTACAATGCCATCTTCATTGGCAAATCCTTCATTAAATTTGGCCTCATCGGTAAACCCGATATAGAGTGCGATGATACAGCTTAAAGCCAGGAGAATATAACCCCATCGATCCTGTGGTGTCACCGGTTTAAAAATAGAACCAGATTGTTTTAAGGTTTGCATATTAATCCCATTTTGAATGGGGATCTATGCCATCATTGTATTTGCATGATTCCCCAGGCCAGCAAGATAATCAATCCTATGAATATCCAGCTAAGTAGGAACCCAATAAGGTCTTCGCGATAGCGTTGGAAAAAATTGTGCCATCGGTCTTTTCGGAACCATCCGGGCAGATCTAGTAGAAGAAGATCATCTCCGGTTTCGGAAGCGAGGGGTAATTTCCCGTCGGGGCCGAGGGTTTTTGCATCGGATTTGCGTCGCATTTCATCAAAGAATTTTTCGATCCGGGCGCTGTCTTCCGGCCTGGTCATAAGACTTACGATGAAGAAAGCAGCAAAACCCAATAGCATGGCCCAGCCAAATGGCTCGGGCATCCATTTGTAAACCAACAGGAGTTCGCCGGTTTCGGCAAAATTGATCCAGTAGTAGCTCACCAATGCCACAAGGATGGCCGCCGCGGCCCCATACCGGTTGGCGCGTTTCCAGATCACGCCACCCAGGAAAATAATACCCACGAAAGCTGCGATAGTTTCTGTAAACAAGAAGGCATGGAGGACATTTTCAATACTCAGTGCGAAAAGAACCGCAATAACAGATAAGGCCAATCCTGAATATCGTCCCATTTTCAGGAGCTGTTTATCGGGTGCATCCGGGTTGAAGTATTCTTTGTAAATATTCTGTGTAAACAGGGCACCATTATTGACCATAAAGTTGGAAAGCGTAGACATATTGGCAGCCACTATGGCAGCGAGCATCAGACCAATAAGTCCCGGACCCAATAATTCGCGGGCTCCATATCCGAAGGCATGTTCCGGATCTTCCAGCGTAATGCCCTCATTTATCACCATGGCAGCTACGATCAGACCGGTCAGCGCCCATCCGATGGTAACGAGTCGTTTGACCAGCGACCCGAATGTCTGACCGATCCGGCCGGCACGTTCGGTGTCGCCTGTTCCGCACATGGATACCATGTGAGGTTGAGCGGTGATGCCTACCATACCATTGACAGCGAGCATGGCCAACGTAAATCCGTCGATACCGCTCGCTTCATTCATCAGATCAAAGAAATTCTCTGGTAATACCTCCCGCATGCCAGAGAATCCACCTACTTCAAATAGCCCAAGCGGGATCATTAATACTGATAATACGATGATAAGGATACCCTGAAAAAGGTCCGTATAAGCTGAAGCCACCAGGCCTCCGGCAAAGCTGTAAACGATAAACGCTACAGTCATGGCAATCACTACCCCATTGGAAGATATCATACCGCCACTCATGATTGTAATTACTTTGGCGGCTCCCTGCAACATAGCACCCATAATAAAAACAAAAAAGAACATGGCAAATATGCTATAGACCAGACCCAAACGCCGGCCATAACGGTCTTCGATGATGTCTCCGACTGTAGTGCGATTACTCCGCCGGTAGAAGGGTGCAATCAACCAGTAAAACGGTGTGATCAGCATATTTTTCCATTGATACCAGATAGTGGCAAAACCCAGGCTGAAGGTGACCCCCGTCTGTGCAACGGGCATTTCGGCGTGCGTGCCCGTACTGAATGCCTGACCCATCATGACCCACCATTTGAATTTCCGGTTACCTCGGAAATAATCATCACTACTCGATATTTTTCTGGATATCCAAAGACCAAAGGTAACGATACCGATAAAGTAAACAATGAGGATAACGTAGTCGATGAGGGCCATAGTAAGACAGTTTTGGAAATGGCGCTAAGATACATTAATAATTGAAACAGAAATACCATTTCACCCGGATTATGCATGGTATTTGCTTGATGTAGATGTGGGGCAAGGCCGAATGTAGTAGTTGGATGAAGGAAGCCGTCAAGGGTGGGCTGCTAATGCGTCTTTTTCAGACCGTATGTGGTGAATAATTCGGTCAGGTGGATTTTACCGTGAAAAACCTGAGGTGAAATGGCAGAGCATGTAAATATCAGGTCGCGGGTTTTTTATAATAAAACAAATTGATTATATTTCAATCTGGAAGTGACATTTTAGCCTAAGTCCCGGAAGTGCGGTATTGTTCATATGCTAAAACAATTTACAATGACACAATCAAAGCATAGCCTGGTGTTTTATATCCTGGACGGGGCGGTGGCCATTATTTTTGTTGTAACAGGACTCCGTAAACTACTGAGTTTCGGGACTGTTGCTTCTGATTTTGAGAGCTGGGGTTTTCATCCCGCTTTCATGTATATGATCGGAATTGTAGAATTGGCCGGTGCGGTGGCCTTGCTTACACCGAGAGCTCGAATTCCCGGAATAGTGGGATTGGGCGTTGTGATGCTGGGAGCCATTGGAACCCACATTTATGCGGGGGAATATTACCAGCTCTTACTGCCTTTGGCACTTTTAGTAATGCTTATCGTATTATTTTTGATGAGTCAGAAAGAAATTGAAGAGGCTAATATGCGGGAGCATGATCAGGCGAATTATTAGGACAATACCAGGAAAAAGTAGTCCGAAAGGTATTTTTAAGGCATACCGTAAATCCTAAACCAATCCGATTTTGCTCATTTGAATATCAGGTATTAAGCGACTAACGGTTTGCCAGTGCATTCGCGACCCGTGCAAAATACTCAACGCTCGCCCGGACATCAGGTACGCTATTGTCCCAGTTGTGTTCATATTCCACGGAGATAGGGCCCTGAAATTCTTGCCGTTTCATTTCATTCATCACACCGGAGATATTGCTGAGGCCCGTTCCCCAATGCACATCGTGGGCTTTTCGTACACCAAATTCGTTCAGATCTTTGAAGTGGAAACTGATCAAACGCCCTTCCACCTTCCGAAGCGACTCGACCGGATCGAGACCGGATCGTACCCAGTGTCCGATATCGGCGCACACACCTATCAAATCACTTCGTCCGTCCAACAAGGTCATAGCGATATCCGGATGCCAGTACCGGGAAGGGATCGGATGATTGTGTATAGCAACTTTGATATTGTATTGTTTACATAGTGATTCGACCAGTTCCAAATCATTGTATTGGGGTTCAGAAGTAATCACGCCAATTCCCAAATCTTTTGCAAATTCGAATAATTGTTTCCAGTCCGCTTCGTTATTGGGTGTTGATACCCCAAATGCTACCGGAGTGATGCCCTTTGACTTAAGCAGATCCTGGAGTTGTTGCCTTTTTTCAGGACTCATTTTGAAATCGGTAGTCCCTTCTATTCCGGCACCTATTTCCTGATTTCCATACAGTTCCACGTATTTTAAGCCCAGGTCATTGAGCTTGTCCAACGTTTCCTCCAGTGTGAATTTTCGGAATGTATAGGCCTGAGACCCGATTTTCCATCCGAGTTCGTCAGCGCCTGAGAAATCCTGCGCCTGAATAGGTGCAGAGGTCCAGCCGGCTAAAAGGAAAGCCAGGGTCAAAAACAAAGAGAGGAATTTTGTCATCTTTTTTATTTGTATCTGTTCAATGTCCAATGATAAGATTTTTTTTCGGAAATGCGGAAGTTTTACGTTGAATACAGTTGATCTGAATCCGCCGACCTCAGCCTTAACCTGATAATTGTATCCCGGGATCCGGGATGGTCTCTCTACTCAAAATAATCCAGATCCTTATGAAAGGTCTCCGGCAATGTCCGTAGTGCCCACAAGGCAAGCAGCGTCGTCACCGCACCCACGATCAGGGCACTATAAATAATGCCTACTCCCGAGCGCATCAGGAGGAACATAGTGGTGATGGGAATCACTGCCCCCCGGACAAAATTCGGAACAGTCGTGGCCACTGTGGCCCTCAGATTGGTCCCGAAGAGCTCCGCCGCTACTGTAATAAACAGGGTCCAGTATCCATTGCTAAAGCCAAGCAAAATGCACAGAATGTAAAATCCGGTGACGGTTGAAGTAGGTAGCAGTAGATACAGTGCGGTGAAGAAAAAGGACATAATGATGAATAAACCGATAATCTTGCGCCTGCTTTGGGTGTATTGACTCAGCATTCCACTGACCACGTTACCTATCGCTTGTGCCGCAAATGAAAGCAACACCGCAACACCCGCCTCGATTGGTTCCAGTACACCTATGGCTTTGGCCAGTTCGGGAGAAAAGGTGATCAGTACCCCGACAACGAACCAAATCGGGAATCCGATTACGATGCTTTTGAGATAGCGTAGGAAACGCTCCCTGTTGTTGAATAACATCAGAACATTGCCCCGTTGTACATTTTTACCTGTTGATTTTTTGAACAAGCCGGATTCAAATACCCTTACCCGCATGACCAACAATACCAGACCCAATCCACCTCCGATCCAGTAGGACGCCCGCCAGTCAAATGTCTCCGCAATTCCATAAGCCAGAATGGCCCCCAGGACACCCATCGTAGCCACCAGGGTGGTACCATAACCACGAATTTTACGTGGGAGGATCTCACTGACCAGCGTGATCCCGGCTCCAAGTTCTCCGGCCAGCCCAATACCGGCAATAAATCGCATCCAGGCATATTGTTCAAAGGTTTGTACAAAGCCATTGGCAATATTGGCCAGTGAATAAATGAGGATCGACCCAAAGAGTACTGATAGCCGGCCTCGCTTGTCGCCCAGGATCCCCCAAAATAAACCCCCGATCAGTAAGCCAGCCATTTGCAGATTGAGCAGAGTCACCCCATTTTCAAGAAGTTGGTCACCACTCAGACCCAGATCGGATAAACTGTCAATCCGCACTATGCTAAACAGGAAAAGATCGTACATATCCACCAGGTAGCCCAGCGAGGCCACTAATACAGGCAACCGTAGCATGTGCATCCAAACGGACCGGTTGTCAGTATCATCAGGTGTGGAATAGGCATCAGGGGATTTTGAGTTTTGTGGTACCATTTTTCAGCGATTTTAGATTTGTTGGGTGTTTACCAGCTACGCTTGATTGGGACCAAAACGCTCCGGTTTTAATTTTCAGGTTAAATTTAATCAATTCATTATTTTCTACTAATGTCTGTCGGGTATTCTACTTTAATTTCTCATTATTACAAACGGGGAATGGTCAATCCGCCATCGACCATAATAACCTGGCCCGTGGAATAAGGCAGATATCCTTCTGCCAGAGCTACTACGACTTTACCATTGTCTTCAGGCTGGCCCCAGCGGGGTTGAACCATCAGGCCGTCTTTGATGAGCTGGTCGTATTTGGCTTGCACACCGGCGGTCATATCGGTAGCCACTACACCGGGACGAATTTCATATACCCTGATGTCGTGTTCGCCGAGGCGAACTGCGAACAATTGGGTCATCATCCCTACCCCTGCCTTGGAAAGGCAATATTCACCCCGATTAATCGAAACCACGGTAGCCGAAATAGACCCCACATTGACGATACAACCCTGGAATTCCGGATCGGCATTTCTTTGTTCAATCATCCAGTTTGCTATATGCTGGGTGAGAAAATAGGGCCCCCGCAGGTTAATATTCATCACCCGGTCATAGCTTTCGGGCGTGGCTTCCAGAATGTCAATTCGCTCCAGGGGCGCAACACCCGCATTATTGACCAGGACATCTAGCCGGCCAAAATGGGAGCGTATCTGCCGGAGCATAGCGTCCCGGTCTTCATCCGATCCGACGTCAGCCTGGCAGTAAAGTACTTCGGCTCCAGCCTGGCGCAATTCTTTCAAGGCATTGACAACTTCATGCTCTTCCCGTCGTCCGTTGATCACCAGATTGTATCCGGCTCCAGCCAGTTCTGCTGCAATTCCGAAGCCAATACCCCGGCTTCCTCCTGTTACTAAAGCTACTCTTTTCATGATGGACGGTATTGATCAAAATTTTCCAGGTCTATCCAGCACCTGTTTTCCCAGCTTTCGATACCTTTTTCTGCCAGCTCGATTCCTTTGACTCCTTCCAGAAGATCATAGACAAATGGTTCATCTTTTACCACATGGCGCAGGAACATTTCCCACTGGACTTTGAATGCGTTGTCGTATACTTCCTGGTCGGGAATGAGTGACCATCCATCATAAAAATCTATCGGCTGTGCGATATCCGGATTCCAAACCGGCTTGGGGGTATTGCCATAATGCTGGATCCGGCAATCGCGCAATCCCGCCACAGCACTACCTTTTGTTCCATCAATCTGGAGTGTAAGCAGGTCATCCCGTCGGACTCGCACCGTCCAGGAAGAGTTGAACTGGGCGATGATGCCATTTTCCAGTTCAAATGTCGCATATGCAGCATCGTCAGCTGTAGCCTTATAGGTTTTACCATTTTCATCTACACGCTCTGGAATGTGGGTGGCGCCCAGACACGACACGGATTTTACCTTGCCAAAGATACCGTCCAATACATATCTCCAGTGACACAACATGTCGATGATAATACCACCATCTTCCTCCTTGCGGTAATTCCAGGAAGGTCGTTGGGCCGGAATAGAATCTCCTTCAAATACCCAATACCCAAATTCACCCCGTACCGACAGGATTTTTCCAAAAAATCCATTTTCGATCAACCGTTGTACTTTACGCAGTCCTGGCAGGAACAACTTATCCTGGACGACGCCGTTTTTTACGCCTTGTTCCACGCAAAACTGATATAGTTCCAGCGCGCTCTGTGTATCGGTAGCAATAGGCTTTTCACAATAGATGTGCTTGCCGGCAGCCGCAGCTTTTCGCACAGCTTCGGCCCGGCGTCCGGTTGTCTGAGAATCAAAATATATGGTGTACCGGTCGTCGGCCAGAACAGCATCGAGGTCGGTGGAATAGTTCTCCAGTCCATATTCTTTGCACAGTGCTGCCAGTTTTGCAGGGTTCCTGCCGACGAGAACAGGATCGGGCATGATAACCTCGTCCGGACTGATACGCAATCCACCCTGGCGCATAATAGCCACGATAGAACGTTTCAGATGTTGGTTGGTTCCCATTCGTCCGGTTACTCCGTTCATGATGATCCCAACTTTGTGAATTTTTTGTTCTTTATCCATTGATTTTTGAAAGTTTAAATTATCCTACGAATGTTGTCTGTATGCTTCGATAATTTTATCCAGAAATTCAAACTGGTCCATAGCCCAGAACCGATTGGAGAAAATCTCCACTTCGTTGAAGCCTTTGAAACCCCATTTCTCTACCCAACTCCTGATCTTCGGTATGTCGATGCAGCCTTCTCCCATCAGCCCCCGGTCATTGAGAATATCTTCCACCGGGAATTTCCAGTCACAGATGTGAAAAGCCAGTAAGTTATCATTCCGGCCACACCGTTCGATTTCATATTCCAGGGCAGGATCCCACCAGAGGTGATACACATCTACCGCTACACCCACGTACCGGGAATCAATGGCTTCCGCCATATCATTGGCCTGTGCCATGGTGTTAATGGCTGATCTTGTGTCGGCGTACATGGGATGGAGTGGTTCAATAGCCAATCGGATGTTGAGTTCTTCTGCTCTGGGTAGCAGGGCTTCCAGGCCATCGCGGATCTGACCACGGGATGTGTCCAGTGACTGATTCGGATCCGCACCGCATACCAATACGATCAGAGGTGCGCCCAGTGTAGCGGCTTCATCGAGTGCTTTCAGATTGTCATCGATATTGAGCTGGCGTTGACCGGCTGATGTCGCAGGAAAAAATCCACCCCGACACAGCGATACCACTTCGAGTCCATCCCGGCGTAGTCTTTCGCCGGTCTTTTGAATGTCCCGGCCTTCCAGCGCCTGGCGCCAGACCGTGATTCCACCAACTCCCGCGGCTGCAAAGGCTTCTGAAGATTGTTCGATTTCCCAGGGCCTGGTAGTAATGGTATGGATGCAAAGTTTTGTCAGATCGGTCGCCATGGCTTATGGTTGAGTGGCCCTGAAAAAGGTATAATAAGGTTCATCGTTGATCATCCGGTGGGCCAGCAATGCGACTTCACGGGCGTGATAATCCCCCCACATACTTGATTCACCATTGGGAATTTTAGATCCGGCGGGCACATGATCCCATCCATTGGGCCGGTGATAAATAGAATGCAGGATAAGTCCCTGGTGTTCCGGATCAGTACTGAGATAGGGTTCGTCAAATAAATGATCCAGGACGGTCAGTCCCGCCTGCCAGTACCGATCCGCATCGGGATCGTTGTGACTTTTCAAGTACCTGCCAAGCCGGAGCAAACCCTGAGAACCAATGGCAGCGGATGAGCTGTCAATGGGTTCGTGGTCGTTGTACGGGTCTGAAGGCCTTGAGAGATAATCTCCCATATGAGCCAGACCGGGTGCCCCCGTATCCCAGTAGGGTATGCCGTCAGTGGGAGTATTGTCAATGAAAAAGTCACAGGTGGCTTTCGCGGCTTTGGTAAAGTTAGCCACGATATCGGCCTCTATTTCCAGTGCACTGAGTTGATCGGGATTCAGGGTGTCGAGATATTCCAGTTGTTCTGGAAAACCTGCCATCGCCCAGGCCAGCCCTCTGGTCCAGGTGGTGAATCCACTGTAGCCCTGCTGGGCATTGGGACATCGGAAGCGACCATCGTTGGTGTTGAAAACGCTCTCGTGTGCGGTCCGCCCCCATTCGTCGTAAGCGTCACGTCCTTCTCCGTAATACACCGAATATTTTGCTGTACTGAGCCCGTGTTGCACGGCCCGTCGGAGTAAGTTTGTTTTTTCGTCGTTTTCTCCCATCATATAAAAACCCAGTTCGTGACTCACGACCAGCGCTCTGATGGTCCGGATGGTGTCTACAAAAAGGGAATGAGGACCATTAAATGAATACAGGTATCCGCCGCCCGGTATATCGGTCCACCGCCGGGCCTGTACAGATCCAGACAGTTTGAGGGCCAGCTCATAAAATTGCTGCTCCCAGTCGTTCTGTTCGATTTTACCCTCCTTCATCAGACGCAGCAGGTTACCATATGTACTCACGTTATTGAATCCGTGGTCGTGGACACCGAAATGTCCCACATGGTCAGCCATTTTCTCCACGGTGGCCTGTCTTCCCATCTCCAGGAAATGCCTGTCCCCCGTCGCGTCAAATTGTAATATGGCCGATCCAAATTCAAATCCCTGGGTCCATTCCGTCCAGCCGCGGGTCGAATATTTCCCCTCCACGGTATATACGGGAGACCCCTGGGTGTGGTCATAATGCTGGTGAATGTGGTCTATCTTCCGGCCTGAAAGCTCCAACACCCGGCTGATCTTGTCTTTAAGATCCTGGAGCCTGAGCTCTTTGTTGATAATCATGATCCGTTGGTTTTCAATTTTTATGAACACACCAAATTTAGACAGCAGATGGCAATTTCTCCGGTACAATTCCATTCAATGATGGTATTTTTCACGCATCAACTTGCGAAATTGCAAAGGTGTGTATCTGGTTTGGCGTTTGAAAAATCGGCTGAAGTAAGAAGGGTCTTCAAAACGAAGGTGGTAGGCGATGCTTTTACTCGATTCTTCGGTGAATAGCAGGAGGCGCTTGGCTTCCAGGATGACCCGTTGCAGGATTATTTCCGAAGCGGTCATACCACTCTGATCTTTACACGATCGGTTCAGATGCCCGGGTGTAATATTGAGCATATTGCTGTAATCCTGGACCTGATGTAGTTCCCGGAAGTGTTGTTCGACAAGATTTTTGAAATTGGATATAATATTGTTTTCCAGTGGGTTGGATTCCGGGTTGTTCTCAAAGTTTTTGGCGATGAAATAATTGCACTTTTCGAGGATGACATTAATTTGGTGCTGAATGATCACTCCGGATCTGGATTTCCACGCAGGTCCATCCTGAGCGAGAAATTCGAGGGAATTCATAATCGACTGAAAATCTTGTGCTTCCAGATTGAGACATTGGACATTGTTGATCGGGTTGACGAATGGATACCGCTGGCTGGCGGACTGTTGAGGTTCTGATGTTTCCCACAAAAAACCCGGTGAAAAAGCCAATACCCGACCCGTGACATCCTGGGAACCTGATAATAGATGGACCTGACCAGCCACGACAAAGTGGATGCTGTGCGGGACAATTTCAATTTTCCGGAAGTCGATCTCATGAACGCCGTGCCCGGCCGTAAAAAAGCATATTTCGTGGTATTTGTGACGGTGTGGAACAGCGGTTTCCCCCGGCATGGACGGCAGGTTAAGGAGCTGAGAGTAGGTACCTTTCAGGTGATAGATTTTGTAGTCAAAAGTGATCAGGTCCCGTTGCTGTAACTCGTGTACCGGAATTTGGCGATATGATTTGTCAAATGTTGTCATCAATGAAAATCGTGAATGCGTACAAATGGTACTTTTGCATGAAATGTAATTTGGTCATTTCAGGAGGGAAGATAAGAAAAAATCTATGGTTCCAGAATTTCCCGTATGCTGCCTGCGGTTTCCTTGCCAATCCCTTTCACCTGTCGGAGCTCCGTCAATGAAGCTTCGAATACCCTGGCGACACTGCCAAAATGATTCAGCAGGTCCTGTGCCCGTGATGCGCCGATTCCCGGTAAACCCTGAAGGATAAAAACCTGGTTGCGTCGTCGGTTTTTAGGGCTGAACTTTCCGTGTCGGGGTGGAAAGGATCGTTCGGAAAGGTCCTGATCCCGTACCCATTGTCGATAAGCCAGTTCAATTTGCTTAAGGGTTTCCGACGGGTTGAGCGTTCTGAAAACGGGCAAAGCAAACTTGATTTGAAGGGAGGTGATGGCCCCGATCAGAGCTTCCCGGCTGACGTTCAATTTTTCCATTTCCCATTCCGGACCTTCAATAATGAACATAGCAACCTCCACGTTGCGGTCACGAACAGCGCGCGAAAGCCGCAAGGCCTGCCGGAAGAGCCGCCCCTGTACAATCGAGAGCGAAAAGTCAGGCCAGGTTTTACGTTCTATCAGAAGGGTTTGGCCAATTTTAAAATCTCCGGTCTCCAGATGGGCCGGTAGGGCATGGAAAACAGGATGCTGCTCTAAAGCGTGAAGGAGCTCCGCATTGGTTTCGCGGTGGTCAACCACCATGGATATTATGCCAGATTCCTGAATTCCCATAGGTCAAACATTAGGGAATCAATTTAATGAAATCAATCGTGCCGATCATACCATTTTTAAAAATTTCAACTTCACTGACATAAAATGGCAGACTTTCGCTTTACCGTGGTTGTTGAATCCTGTAACCCCGAAGTGGGTTCCAATATCCCATTAGACAAAATCGGTGGTCACAGATTTTTCAAATAGGCATTTTTATATATCAAACAATTTCTCATAATGTGGCATAGGAGCAAAAATTCCACCCCCGTGCTCAAAAAATGGTTTTTCGGTATGGTAAACCCCCTTGTCCGGCTCTACCCATGGAGCTTTGGGCTGAGGATGATACGACACCATTTTTTCCCAGTTTTTATAATATTGATGTCCGTTGGCTTCCTGGAGACCTACGGTGATTCCCGGGAAAGCGGGTAAGCGTGCCGCAACGTTTTTGTTCCATTCGATGAGGATGGGATTCACGGTAAGGTCTGCACAGAAGCAAGGAATGTTGTGTTCGTACGCCAGTTGGGTGATTTTCATCGTCATGCTCAGGGTTTTGGCGATGGCTTTGACAGCAAAGGCGGTGTAACCCAGTTCGATCCGGTGAGCGGCATCTTCCACTGTATGGGCACTTTCGTCGGAGGCAATCCGTACGCCCAGGTCACCCACAAATGCCTCGTTGAATTCATCAAAAGGTTCCTCGACTACAGCGATTTGATCAAAAGCCCCTATTTTTCGGGCATGATCGAGCAGACGTTCCAGGGTTTCCTTTTTTTCATAACGTCCATTGGCATCAAAATAATAGGGTATCCGTCCGTCTTTGGTATATGGCGTGGAATATTTTTGCATGGCCTTGTGTACGCCAGTGAGAAATTCCTTGTCTTTTTCCAACATTTCGTCCTGTGTTCCGGCGGCTCCGATTTTGAGCTTCAGGATGAAATAACCCTCGTCGGTTGCTTCCGTCAGGTGATCGATCGGCGTGCCGGTTGCAAACGAGGGAATGCTGGCTACCTTATCGTGTCGGGCTGATAACCCGGGTTTGTATCGATTTGGTATCATGTTATCAAAATTATCGATTCCATGTTCCTGAGCATACAGGAGCCAGGCTGCATTATCCACGCAGACCAGCGCATTGAGTGCAAAGGTTTTACGTAGGTCGGAATAATTGGTAATCCGGGCTGCATAATCGTATACTTCCGGGAAAATATCATCCAGGAGTTGAAGGGGATCCGTAAAGGACTGGCCCTCGATCAACTTCAGTGCATATTCGCTGACATTGAACATCAGGGAATGCCCTCCCGTTTCGGAATGTCCAAAAGCTACCCGGGAATCGGACCACAAAACGCCTTGAGTACCCAAACCAATTTTTCGGATACCGGAATCACTTTCCATCAATGCCACGGTTTGCCAGGCCTCTGTGATTGCTCCTCCCTTAAATCGGTAGGGGTACAGCGGTTCACGTTCAAAATTGGAATCTACTTTCCTGATTCTGATAGTCTTATTGTTCATTTTCTGATCTTTTTTCCCCCAGTTCATTTGTGGTTGAAGTACGAACCCCGCAGTACCAGATGCGGTTAGTTTGATAAAATCTCTGCGCTGTATCGGAAGCAGGTTTTTTGTCTTCATTTTCATATTGTCGGTTAAAGATAGCAGAAGTTTGATTATGCTTCCTTCCAAAGCTGACGAAATGTATTCAGGTCCTTTTTCATAGCATCATAGACGATCTGTGGGTCTGCGGTCAATTCACGTCGACCGCGTTCAGCACCACCTAATGGATATTCCAGATGTAGAGATACCGGAATATCAATGTGAAACGCTTTGATCATCCGGAGGTAGGCCTTCCAATCTACCATACCTTCTCCCAGAGGAACATTTTCTGCCCTCCATTTTCCATCAGATTGAGCCCAAATAAAGTCTTTTAAAGCCAGGGACCGAATCCGGGGTTTGATCAATTCCAGGCCCCGTGACCAGTTGAGCCCGCCCTCCACTGTCGCATGCCGGATATCATACTGGGCCCCGATATTCCTTTCATTGGTGCCTTCCAGCATAAAATACAATTCCCAGATGGAAGAACCCATACGGGTGCCAGCGTGATTCTGATACATTCCGACGATACCCAGCTTTTGATTGAGATCGGCCAATTCTGCCATTTTTTCCCTGGCGAGCTCGATCGATTGTGGAATGGATTTGCCTTGCTGATAATTGTAATACTGCATACGGTAATGGGTGATGCCCTGGTCCGCTGCAACTTCCAGTACCCGCCGTTGGACCGGGTCGCTGGCATCATTGACATCTGTGGCCATAATGACGGAAGATAATCCGGCTTCCCGAATGGCTTGGATCGCTGAAGGCAGATCGCGTGCTACATTTTCGGGTTCTACATGTCCACCTTTTCGTACGGTCAGATCTACTCCATCGAACCCTGCAGCCGCAATTTGTGCAGCCATTTCCTCATAATTGAGAAATTGCACATGCTTCGAAAAAAGATGAACCTTGAGATTGATCTGATGCTCCCGTCCCTGGAAAATCGGATTGAAACCCGCTAGTAAAGGAGCTGCACCGATTAGCAGGCCGGTTTGCTTTACAAAGTGGCGTCTCGAATGAAAAGGAGTATCTGAATACTTCATGACCGTTTTATTTTTCATGACCATTAAATAGGTGTATGACTACTTAGTGATTTGATATACAATATGATCGACTCTATCTCGGTATCACTGAGAATTCCAACAAAAGAGGGCATTTCAGCTTCATACCCTTTTACTACTTTCGCTGCCGGATCGAGAATAGACTCATAAATATAGGCGTCGTCAGCGACTTGTTCTGTACTGTCATTGAATTGCCGGACTGAACCATAAAAATCCTGGAAAGGTGGTCCGTACAGTCCATCCGTCCGGGTGCCGGTAGAATGACAGCCAATGCACGCCATTTTGGTAAAGAGTTGTTCACCCAATTCCACAGAAGCCTCTTCTGTACCGGCTGTAGCTTCATTCACGTGTGCGGCATGAGAGGCCAGTTCCTTAGTATCCACGTTGGGAAAACCGAATTTTTCGAGGTTCAAAGATCCAACTTTGTGCAGGGTAAATGCAAATGTTCCAGATATTTCAAGGGATTCTGCTGTGGCGATATCATATGTAACTTCTACCTGTTCTACCTCCACCATATTTGGAATCACCAGGAGCACTGACTTTTGATCATCCGAAAGATGCGTGGCCAGAACCGGAATATGTTCTTCTCCCGGACTGCCGTCCAGTCTGAAATGCCCCGAACCATAATTTTCGGTTCGTTTGTAATTATATCGCTTGACCTGGAAGTTTCCAATGTTAGCGGTTTTTTGTACATCCAGCAATTCATCAAACCGAAGGACGATGCCCTGCTCACCAGCCTCAAATCCTGTAGGCAATACATCGGGCAATCCGGTGTATCGCAACCGGAGTAGAGAACTGATCCCCTTGGAAGATGAGCCCCACAGGTTGAAACCCGCAAAGTAAGGATACCCGTCTTTCTTGCGAATAGAGCCTTTTGACACCGGGGTCGGATAATAAGCAGGTATATAAATGATCCCGCCCTGCAGGACCTGGCCCACGGTGTCGATCAGGATTTTGAACAGACCTGGCCGGCCAAATGAAATATGTATAAGTTGCCCATTGATCGGCCCCATTTTATCGGTTGTCATCCATACCTCGCCAATGCTGGAAGGTTCAATATTGTGCGGTGCCCATAGCATAGGTGGCGTGATGGCAGGAGTATCCACCATATGAGCGGTAGAAGGTGCCCCATAATAATCACCTTTTTGGACATGATAAACGGGGGTGCTGGGTACCGAATTCCCCTGCTGGTCAGTGACGGTGAGAAATCCGGTTTCGGGGTGAATGCCCAGGTATGGTCCCCGTAGTCCGGTCGCTATCACTTCGAGATTTCGTCCGTCTTCTGAAATGTGCAGCACCGATCCATCGTACTGTGACCCACGCACAAAACCTTTGTGCGTCGGAGCACCTATGTGCGGACCAGACACCAATGCACCACCTTTTGCAAGGTAAAATCCGCCCTCCGGGTCGACCACCAGGTCCGCCGGCCATTCGCGCGATTCCATCGATTGATCCGCTATATTGGAAAAGTTTTCATAGTAATCAGCTTCGCCATCACCGTTGTTGTCATGAAAGCGGATGATTCCCAGTCGGTCAAATACAAAGATTTCTCCTTCATGAACCACGATGCTCATCGGTTGATTGAGTCCGGATGCATAGCGAGACCAAGTCATATAATCTTTGCCTATTCCATCCACCAACCATACATCGCCATCATAAGACACAACAGCTCCCCGTCCATCATCGAAAAAATCCACATCCATGATCCGGACGTTGCGCT
Organism: uncultured Saprospiraceae bacterium; assembly: GCA_965652315.1. GTDB lineage: Bacteria > Bacteroidota > Bacteroidia > Chitinophagales > Saprospiraceae > Membranihabitans. Next base: position 18,095 of record CBFGVZ010000009.1, read on the forward strand.
GCCAGGGATTGGGGATTGGTAATAACAGTTGGTCGGTCACATAGGCAGCCGTATCAGGAGATTTGATTTCGCTGGTATAGACCTTTTCCGGCCAGCGCGTGACGTTTTCTTTGGTTTCGAATGATGTCATTCCTTCTGACTGCTCACTCATCAGACTCCGGAAAGATTCCAACTGAGTCAGAGGGCCTTTCCAAATCAGGAGTACGGTTCGGGTTGTTTGATCTGACGGTTGAAATGAAACGGTCAGGTATCGGTTGTCCGGGATATGCCATTCGACCGGTGACCCGGTAAAACCTACAGCGGTAACCGAATCCCGGTCGTTCCCCTGCACGATGTAAGCAATGTTTCCATCGGTCTCCGTTTCGACCCCGTTGGTGACTTCCGCCACATTCAGAAAAAATGGCTGGTCGTGTTCCTGAATTTCCAGGGCGCGGGAAAATACCGCCTGGTCTCCGAATGAAATGGCGCCTGGCCTTTCCACCACGGGGGTGCCTGCCAGGGAGTAGTGGAGAGCCACGCTGTTTTCACCTTCCAGTTGGATACCTTCCCAGCGGCCGATGGAGGTGGGGATTGGGCCCCAGGGGTCTTTATCATAAGGTGGTCTTTTTACTCTCGGGTCATCGTAAGCGGCTTCTGCGATTCGCCAACCTGCGTACAGGCCGGTAGCGGTTTTAGGGTCCCCCAGCACAGTAGGGAATTGATTTTTCTTGTTGAAAAAATCATTGTATGAGATCTGAGCCATACCAGTCAGTGAAATAAAATCTCCGGTCCAGGCTGCTGACCAGCGGAGAAGATCGGTGTCGAAGCAGGCATAGGCACTATCGGCCAGCCTCATGACGATGCCACGGGAAGTCAGATTCCATTCAGGCAGCCCGTGTCCCATATTCCGTAGGTCGATCGAGGTAGTGATAAACGGAAAATCGGCTTCAACATACGGGGCCAGTTGAAGCGAATCGAAATTGTTTTCCGATATGATATGTTCGGGTGGCTTGTCACAACTGATTGCGAACATAAAGTAAAGACAACAGGAAAGTACGGCTGCAGTGGGGGCCAAAGTTCTACGTATTTTCAAGTGCCGACGCTGATATCTCATATGATGTATTTTTGTAGAATGTGCTAATTTATAGATAATGACCGAATTGCAATGGACTAATTGGTAAGATTTATGGTACATATGAAACATTTTGGTGGGGAGAGGAGACATTGATTTCCGTTCCGGCCCTAACTATTCCCGGCCTCGTCCGTCCAATTCCAGGTTCGGTACATCTGTAATGATTCCCTCGAAGAATGGAGCAGGTTCACTACTACCTGAGCCAGATGGATAACTGCCTGGAACCTCCGATTTCAGCGTAGAATTTCTCCATAATATAAGCCCTTTCCAAACTTTGCTACAGGGATAAGCTACAGGGATAAAAAGTCTATGTTTTATCTCTTATAATTTTGGGTTTCAGGGGGATATTCTTATTTTTAGCATATGTCAATTTGAATTTAATCGGAAAGGCTATGGTAAATATTTACGATTTCATTAACTCCAACGCAAGCCTTTTTGACCAGATACAGTTTGGAAGAAATGATGACATTTTTATCGATTATTTTTGTCCTATTCAGAAAGAAAAAGCACACGCCTGGTGTCACAAAAATTGTCTGATGTATGTCGTGCATGGGGTGAAGGGCTATACTGCTCAGGACCTTTACCACCTGTCAAGCAAGCGTCAGGTCTTGTTTATCCGGAAAGGTGGGGTGGTTTTGCATCAGTTTTTTGAAGAACCTTACCGGGCACTTATCTTTATGTTTGATGACAGCGCTATCCTGGAACTGATATCGGAATATCCATGGTTGTTCAAGTCTGAAGAAGAGTCTTACGTTGATATTGACAATTTTCGGGTTATCAATGAACTGGCATCCAATAAGCACATCGAACATATTTTCAAATCTGCTTTGGATTATCTGAAGAATCCGGCACCCGAGAGCACTATTTCCATGGAAATGAAATTCAAGGAATTGATCGTAAATATATTACGGGAAAAGGAAGGGAATATCTTTGCGAGTTACCTGACCTGGATTTGCCACGATACGGAGACGGCATTCATCAAACTGATGAAACAAAACATGGTTAACAACTTTTCCGTGAAGGAATTAGCCCGAATTTCATGCATGAGTCTTTCCACTTTCAAAAGGGAATTTGGACGAATATTTGGAATGGCACCTGGAAAATGGATGAGTATGCAACGGTTGAACCGGTCGTCGCATCTGCTCTTACACACTGATCAAACGGTCGGTGAGATCGCATTTAATTTGGGATATAACGATTCTTCTGCCTTTTCCAACTGGTTCAAAAGGCAAACCGGCAGGAGCCCGGCCGAATACAGACAATACAGACAGGAACATTCAGGCTGAACCATATTCACTACTTTCTGAACCATTTACGCAATGTATGGCCGCGTACTTGCCATATCTTGGTCGTCGTAATTATTTTATAATTAAAAAATTTTAAGTCATGCCAAAATTCATTATTGAACGAGACATTCCCAAAGTGGGACAAATGACAGGTGATCAACTCAAAGGCGCCAGCAACAAATCCAATCAGGTACTCTGTGATCTCAATCACAAAGCTCAATGGCTGCACAGCTATGTTACCGATGACAAATTGTATTGCGTATACATTGCCGACGATGAGCAGGCCATTCGGGAACACGCAACTAAATCCGGTTTCCCAGCCAGCCGGATAGAAATGATCCATACCGTGATTGATCCGACTACTGCAGAGTGACAAAAACTTTGTTGTTCAACAGGATTCTCATCCCCGCTGGGGTTCGTGGAACCCGTTAGCCGGATGGAATTTTCAATTTTCAATCAGACGCCCGCAAAGGTGTTGATAGGTTCAGGTGTCAAGGGCTTTTTTCAACACTTCGGCAAACTGATCCGGTGATGAAGTATAGCACGGAACGCCGGAGTTTGACAATGCCGCAGCAAGCTTTTTGTTGTACCGATAGGTCGTTCGTTCTGGATTGTCCTCCATAGCCAGGATGCAATGCACCGTAACGCCTTCATCCCGTAGCGTGGTAATTTTGTCCAGGACACCTTCATCGGTTCGGTTGTCATACAGGTCACTGATTAGAAACAGGTAAGTTTCTTCCGGCTTTCGGATTTTATTCAGGCAGTAGTCCAGGGCATTGCGGATGTTGGTCCCACCGCCCAATTGGACGTGAAACAGTAAATCCACGATGTTTTCCAGGTAATCTGTCAGATCTGCAACTTCATGATCGAACAGGATGAACCGGGTTTCCAGGGACCGGATGTTGGCTAGTATAGAAGCAAGAATGGCAGAGGACACCATGGATTCAATCATACTGGCACTGGAATCTACCGCCAGAAAAATAGCCGGCATCCCTTGTTTTTTTTTCTTGTACCCATACTTTTGTTTCAGTAGAATGGTCTGAAGATCAGGTTGGTAATGCCTCAGGTTTTGTCGGATGGTCTTGGGCCAGTCTATTTCGTTTCTACGGGGAAAATGGGTAGGTGTGCCTTTTTCAAAATGCTGGTTTATGACATTTTCGAGTTGCCAGTCAATTTTATCTTCGATTTCGCGGGCATACTTTCGGACCAGTTCATGAACATCGCCCAACCGGTCCTGTGGGATTTGATCCCGGAGTTCAATAATCGTTCGGATCAACTGGATGTCCACGGTCAGTGAATCGAATACTTCTTTTTCAAACAGCAAGCTGCCAATACCAAACTTGTCAATTGCTTCCTTTTGGAGGAACAGGGTCTGATCATACGGGAATAAATCCCTGATGTCACCCAACCATTCATTGAGCCGAATCCGGGAGCGCTTCAGGACCTGGTTTTCGGTCTGATCATACAGGAGGGACAAGGCTTTATCTACCTGTTGGCTTTTTTCATCGAGTTCTACTCCTTCCTGCTGTTCGGTGCTATCGGGGTGGTTATACTCATTCGAAGGGTTGTCTGATCCCGGGCCTAGAATGAGACGCCATTTCCGGATCAGTTCGGAATCGACAGATTCTTCAGCAGGATTCATTCCCTCGGTGTTCATCTGACTGCTAACTTTTTGAAATAATCATTCTTTTACCTGGATGTCCAGCAATCTGGTGTTGGAAGAATGAGAAGCTTTCGGATTGATTGGAATAGACTCCTTTCATCGAATCACCGCTTCTTAGGTATGCACAAAACAACTCCGATAGGGTAGGGTAACCACTTCAAGATCCCAGACTTCAGGGCCTCAACCTTCTCACGGCCTCCTAATAAACGCTTATCACCGAGTATGCCGGAAGAAGGAACCGATCCATAACAGCAGGAAGGCACCCACTATGGCGGTGATCAGTGATCCCCAGGTTCCCGTGGATTCCAATCCCAGCAAACTAAATACAAAACCGCCCACAATAGCGCCTGCGATTCCTAGAATAATGTTAATCAGCAAGCCGGATCCAGTTCCTTTCCACATTAAACTAGCAATCCAACCCGCAATTCCTCCAATAATAATCCACCATAAAAGTCCCATAAGATTTTGATTTTGTGACAGGTAATATACAAAAAATTGGATATTAAGGTTAAATTTTTTTCCTGATGTCAGTTCCTGTTACAGACGGGGAAAATCTTTTTTCATCAGATATCAGATAGGAACTGAGGTGTATCAACTGATGTGAGCAATAAATTCATCGACAGCTTCTTCCGTTGTAGCCCAGGATGTGACGAGCCGGATGACGGATTGATTCCCATCCAGTGCTGTCCATACATAGAAATCGTACTTTTTTTCCAGTGAATGGATGAGAGCATCCGGCAGTATTGGGAAAATTTGGTTGGTAATTGGAGGCATCCAAAAATCAAAACCGGCCTGCCGAAGCCCCAGGGCCAATTTTTGTGCACGGTCATTCGCCAGTTTTCCAAGATGAAAGATCAGGTTGTCACGGAATATTTCCGAAAATTGGATGCCAAATATACGGCCTTTAGCCAGTAGAGCACCTTTTTGTTTCATCACATACCGGAAGTGAGGTTGCAGGTGGGGGTTAGTGATCACAATGGCTTCACCGAGCAGCAGACCATTCTTAGTGCCGCCGATATAAAATGCATCGACCAGGCTGGCCAGTTCAGTAAGGGACAGATCATTGTACTGGGAAGTCAGCGCCATGGCCAGACGCGCACCATCGAGATACAAAAACAGACCGTGCTGTCGGCAAAAACCGGATAATGCCCGCAACCGGGACTGACTGTACAAAGTACCGAATTCGGTGGGATGGGATATATATACCGCACGAGGGAGAACCATATGTTCATCCACATGACTATTCAGGATCTTCTTCACGTGATCGATCTTTAAGGTGCCATCCGCCGTGGAAACTGCATGAATTTTGTGGCCTGCGGCTTCTATCGCACCGGTTTCATGAATATTGATGTGGGCTGATTCAGGTGCTATAACGGATTCAAAAGGCTTGAGCATCGAACTCAAAACCAATAAATTCGCCTGGGTACCCCCGGAAACAAAATGAACGGCTGCTTCCGGTTGCCCGATGATTTCGAGGATTGTTTTGGCCGCAGAAAGACTGTATTGATCCATTCCATAACCCTCTTCCTGTCCTGGGTTTTCCCGCTTTAGAGCATCCAGAATCCGGGGATGAGCGCCCTCGCTATAATCGTCTTTGAAACTGTATTTTCCCTTCATTTTATTTTTCTGTCATCAGGATGAACCGGGCGTATAAGATGGCTTGATTCCTAAAAAGGCCTATACGCCAACCAAGGTAAAAATATTTTTTCTGTTGTTGTTTTCAATTACTGAACAGACCGGCTCAATTAGTGGAATTCCTACTGTCAGGTGGAAGGGTATGTCCCTGTTTTGGTTTATTTATTTCAAATTCAAAAGAAAACCAGAGGGGTATAGATTTACTCTTCCAGTGGATAAAATAAATCTATAGAGAAGAATAGGGGAATCAATTAACTTTACATCGGACGAGAACACGAACTGAAAAACATTTTAAATTTTGCATATGAACGACAATGAGAACAAAAAGAATCTGACTTCTGTGTCGGGCAGGAGGATTCAGGAGAATGACAACGTAATGACGGCAGGTCCCCGTGGCCCAATGCTATTACAAGATTTCTGGTTTTTGGAAAAACTGGCGCATTTTGACCGGGAAGTGATTCCAGAGCGGCGGATGCACGCCAAAGGCTCGGGCGCCTATGGTACCTTTAAGGTGACCCACGATATTACGCCATATACCCGTGCGAAAATATTCTCTGAAATAGGAAAGGAAACGCCCATGTTTGTACGGTTTTCCACCGTGGCCGGCGAACGGGGAGCGGCAGATGCGGAGCGTGATATCCGGGGATTTGCCATGAAATATTACACGGAAGATGGCAATTGGGATTTGGTAGGAAACAATACTCCTGTCTTTTTTATGCGGGATCCCTATAAGTTCCCGGATCTGAATAAAGCCGTGAAACGCGATCCCCGAACGAATATGCGCAGTGCAAATAATAACTGGGATTACTGGACACTTCTGCCGGAAGCGCTCCATCAGGTGACCATTACGATGAGTGACCGGGGAATTCCGCGTTCTTATCGGCATATGCATGGTTTTGGGAGTCACACGTTCAGCTTTATCAACGAAGCGAATGAAAGATTCTGGGTGAAATTTCACCTGATCACTGCCCAGGGAATCGAGAATCTGACCGATGAGGAAGCCGAAAAAATCATTGGTAGTGACCGGGAAAGCCACCAGCGGGATTTGTATGAGGCGATTGAAGCGGGTAATTTCCCAAGATGGTACATGAAAGTCCAGATTATGCCGGAAGCTGAGGCTCAGGATTACCGGTTCAACCCTTTTGATCTAACCAAAGTATGGCCACATGGCGATTATCCGCTACATGATGTGGGCTACTTCGAACTGAACAGAAATCCAGACAACTATTTTGCAGAGGTAGAGCAGGCTGCGTTCAATCCGGCCAATGTAGTGGATGGAATCGGCTATTCACCAGATCGTATGCTGCAAGGTCGCTTGTTTTCTTATGGAGATGCGCAACGTTACAGACTCGGTGTGAACCACTATCAGATTCCGGTAAACAAACCCAAGTGTCCCTTCCACAATCCGCACCGGGATGGGGCAATGCGCGTAGATGGGAATGAAGGTAGTACCTTACACTATACGCCCAATAGCTATGGCCAATGGAATGAGGACAAGTCACATTCTGAAAAACCGCTTCCCCTGTATGGAGATGCTGCCCACTATGACCACCGGGAAGATGAAGACTATTATTCACAACCGGGTGCATTGTTCAATCTGATGAATGACGCACAGAAACAGGCTTTGTTTGAGAACACTGCACGTCAGATCGGTGGAGCTGCAGAATTTATTCAGATCCGTCACATCCAGAATTGCTATAAAGCGGACCCTGCATATGGAAGGGGAGTAGCTGAAGCACTGGGACTGAATCTGGATGAAATACTATCGGTAGATACCATGGCTCCGCAAAATGGTGTTCCGTCATAAGGAGACACCGAAATTAAAATACTTGTCCTGAAGGGCGTTCGTTCAGGCGCAAATATCAATAATGGTGAAAGGCAGATATATTTGCCTTTCACCATTATTTTTGTACTCAATCTTCTCTTTTATAGATGAGAATCCACGGTCCTCATCTATCCACGTTCACTTCCACCCCTGTACGGTTTCCCCCACGAAGGGGATGACCGAATATTTTAAAACAAGAGGCTTTCCGGGTTTGATTGTTATGGGATTTCGTCCTGGCCAGGCGACATTTTGCATACTTTTTTGTGATCGCAAAATCCAGGACTGTGGATAATCGGGGTTACCGGTATCATCCAGAATAATTATTCCACTCGGCTGATGATCTTCGAAAGTACCGGTTACTTTGACAAAGCCGGCAGATTGGACGGCCGTGTTCTGGGGCTGAATAATTCCATCTGGCCCTGAAAACCGGACGTCATCGGGTAATTTCATACGAACCGAAAAGCCACTATAACCTTTGACATCTTCCGAGCCACCGATGGCCACCGGTCTGTCCAGTGCTTCCAGTTGGATGACGAAGTCAATTTTTCTGAAGTTTTCTGCCTTCGGGTGTATCGTGATATCAGTCGATTCGAGAATATAGGGTACTGGTTTTCCATTTTTCAAATATAGGTCGGATTGCCAGATTACCTTTGTGGTCAATGTAGCACTTCCGTCGTCGTTCACTTCCCATCCGGTACTCAGGACTTTCTGGGTAAAATGTTCCAGTGCCCATCCGTCACCGATTCGTTTGCCGTCGATCAGGATCTGATGCCATGCCCAGAAAATTCCCCGCTGGTGCAGATGATCCGGGGGGAAATCCTCCGTAAGTACCTGGCCATTCACGTTCCACAACGGATGTATGTAATGGTTTCGAACGTATGCTCCGTTGTGATTCCTGGGAGATGCCTGATAAAATAAAACGGAATCCTGACCTTCCATGACCAATGTGCCTTCTTTCATTTCCTGCCTGATCAACTGAGCTTTGGTTATGGACGGCAGCATGAGGATCAATCCGGCCAATAGGATGAATATCGGATTCAAAAGGACAGCGGACATCGGATCGCAGGTAATTTTCATCTGAAAAAATTTCGTTTGTGGTAAAGTTACTAAAAATCCCAATTTGGAATTTAAAATCTGGAGAACAACGCTTATGGTGAACGATCTGGAAATTTCGGTAGGGACTTTAGGGGGAATATTTAACCCGAATTATTCACCACATACGGTCTGAAATCGGTGTATGACATTGATTGTCAAAATTATATTTGTCCAAAATTGAATAACTGAACAGCCTCCGCAGGAGCGAATGTCCCAATTCCACTCACCCGGAAGACACAAAAAAAGGCCGCTTCATCCGAAGCAGCCTTTTTTTGTTTTAATTGCATTTATTTATCGTCCGGTCCACCACAATGGTGTAAATAATTCATCAGCACCCTCCAGGTATTGCAATGCCTGTGCGTAACCATCGGGAACGTTACTTTCCAGGTTTGCAGGGTACTTCAATCGCTCAGGGAAGAATTCCCAGCGGCTTTCCATAAAGTTACTTGAATTCAATGCTGGCAGATTGGGCAATGGGTTTTCAATTGCCGGGTTTTCAAAGAATGGCAAGCCCAATCGACGATGGTCATTCCAGGTTTCCAGGGGCAACCAGGGGGATTGTGCGATGAACTTTTGCGTGATAATTTTGGTCAGGGCATCATTTTTGACCGTTCCATTTTGATACAAATGATTGTCGGGATAGGAAAATTCAACTGTGCCTGCTTCGCCGGTATATCCATTGATGTAATCCATGGTTATCGTGGCTGGTGGCTCTACAGTATGGTCCCAGGCTACAGATGTACCGGTCCTGTTGTAATCTTCAGAAGCAAGATATTCAGTAGCAAACCCTGAAACATTCCAGTAATCAAAGCTTTGCCGGATGCCTTCTTCGTATGCTTCCTGGCCACCCATTGGTGTATTCCAGCCTCTTACCGCTGCTTCCGCAATAAGAAAATACGATTCCCAGGATGCAAAAAATATCCTTTGATTGGTACCATTCCTAAATCTATTTGCCAGCCGGGGTACAGCTCCTGCGTGGCCATACACGTTGTTTTTGCCTCCTTTGTCGCCCCAGCTTCCGGTGGTGGGTGCATTCCAGGTGAAAGCCGCTTCAATCTCCTTGACGACCGTATTTCCATCTTCGGTTACCAGGGTCCGGTTGGTTACCCCTGTGGTAGGAAGACTATACGACGGATATCGATTCATTTCAGGGTTGTCAAAATCTCCGGGTATGATAAACTGGACGTAGGACCGGGGGTCGATGGTCTGGTGTAATCCATCAAACCAATAACCTGCGGAGGGATCATTGGTCCGAGTCGTGAAATGATCTTCATAACGTTGTCCAAGATAATTGGCGGGTTTGATGTATTGTGCTTTGTCTGCTGAAAGTTGGTCCACACTGGGTATTCCACCCAGACCAATCATGAGATTGTTCATAGTAGGAGAAAGGTACTGCATGTTCCATTCCCGGGACATCACAGCGGTCAGAGCGTTCCAGCCCGCGGTTTCCTGTACCTGAAAGTTGTCATCCAGGCTGGCGATAAACTGATTGCTTCCGGCAGCCGCTTCAAAATGTTGCCGGGCAGTGGCTTCATCCACTTCTGAAAGACGCATGGCCAGTCGCATCCGCATGGAATTCCCGTATTTTGCCCATTTCGTAAAATTATAACCGTAAGCCGGATCATTGTTCTGAATGCTGTTGGGCGGTGTGATAGATAAATCCATCGAACCAACAGCCTCCTCCAGTTCGGTCAGTAAAAAGTTATAGACATCCTGCAAATCATTGAAATCGGGATTGACACCCTGGAATCCATTGATCGGCAGGGGTCCAAAATTATCAGCTAATTCACTGATCAGGTAAACCCTCCAGATACGGGCTACCTGTTTCAGATTGTTGGTGTATTCATTCAATGCACCACTTGCAATCTGCTTGTCCGCAATTTCCACGGCGGTATATGCATTGTTCAACCAACCCGAAATATACCTAAAATAATCGGTGGTCCAACCATCGTTGTAAGAGCCAATAGAGAGCGTGTTGATGCGATCCATATGCCCGGCGTCTTTCCAGTACAGAACAAATACCCGTTCCGCAATGTGCGGGTCCATCTGGGCGCCCACGATGGAATTGTTGATAAAATATTCGACCTGCACCTGGTCTTCACTGGCTGCGGTCGGGTTGACATTGATTTCTTCAAAATCCGAACAAGCCACAGAAAAGATGGTCACCAGTCCGGTCAGGAGAAGATATTTTATGATATTTTTCATTTTCATTCTGTTTTAGAATCCTACAAGTAAGTTAAAAAAGATGCTCCGGGAAGTGGGCGGAGATAAATTCTCAAATCCGACTGCATTGGTGGCTGTGGCATATACAGACTCTGGATCCACTCCATTGAGATGACTGGTAAGCATGGCAACGTTGTTCATAGAGGCTCCGATTTGCAGTTTTTGCATTCCCACATTTTGGATCCAATTCTGAGGAACAGTATAATTGATTTGCATGGTCCGGATCCGGATATTGGTGGCGTCATAAATATTTGCTTCGGTAATACCGAGATTGCCCGTACGCGCTGTGATCGTAGTCCAGTAAATTTGAGGAGAAACAGGTTCGGTATTGACTTCATAGATTCCGGAGCCTGGTTCTGTTTCGTAAACACCATCAAACACGATGTCCTCTCTTTGGCCATTTACGACCGTTACAGCAGCGCTACCGGTTTGCTGAAGCGCCCGGTTGGTTCCGGAGAAAATTTCCCCTCCGAAACGTCCGTCGATCTGCATGCTAAGCGAGATATTCTTATAGCTGAATGTGTTATTGAAACCCACTAGTGCATCAGGCTGTTGGTTGCCCAGACGCACTCTCTCCGCATTGCCCAAAGGAATACCTGAAGCGTCCACGATAATTTTTCCAAAATGTGGGCTGGATTCATCGGTCACCCGGGTATATTCGGTTCCCCATATTTCGCCGTATCGCTCCCCGGCTACTGCCAGAATGGACATATTGTCAAATACACCGAGCCCGTATTGAGAAACATCCTCTGTAAGCTCTACCACCGTATTGATATTTTTGGCATAATTCAGACTCATGTCCCAGGTGAAACCATCGATGTTTTCAAAGATTGTCCCATTGAGGGTAAGCTCAAACCCTTTGTTTTCAATATCCCCTGCGTTCACTTTTTGGGCGTTGTAACCACTCAGAGGGTTCAGGGGGATGTTGATCAACTGACGGGTCGCATTGGATTTATAATATGAAAAATCAATCCCAAGCCTGTTTTCAAACAGCCGTGCATCGAATCCCACTTCCCATGATTTGATCAATTCGCTTCGTACATCCGGATTGTATAAAGTGCCGTTTTTGGATGCGATAGTATTGCCGTTCGGATCATTTCCGATAGAATAAAAATTATAGAGTTGATACGGTGGCAGGTCATTTCCTACCGCGGCATATGAAGCTCGAATTTTTCCAAACATCAGCCATTGTGGGAGATTGCCTCCATTGGCTTCGATCATATCTGTAAACACCCAGGAAGTGCTGACTGATGGGTAAAAGAACGAACGGTTTTCTTTACTTAGAGTAGAGGACCAATCGTTTCTACCTGTGATATCGAGGAACAGATATCCGTCGTAGTTAAATTGGACGGTTCCGTAGAGGGAGTTGATTTTCCGTTCGCTAAAGTTCTGAAAGACCGAAGGGTTATCTACCCCGTTATTGAGCGAAAAAAGGTTGGGTACTACCAGAATACCGGAATTGGAACTCAGACCTTTATGCGTCTGGTGCATCAGATTTCCACCCACATTGATCGTCCCACCCAGTTTACCGAACAAATCGTCTTTGGTGGCGGTAAGCAGCGCACTGTAATTACCTTCCACGAAGGAATTGGAACCCAGACCGTACCGACCTGTGGAAGATAGCGGGCTACCTCCGTATTGTTTGGTTTCAGAATTGGTGTTGTACAGGTCAAATCCAGCTCTGATTTCACCGGTCAGCCAATCGGTCAGTTGGTTTTTGACCACACCATTGACCATGAACCGGTTTCGGGTGTCGGAATTGAGGTTGTTCCGGTACGCCCAGTAGGGGTTTACCGCATTGGAAGGAAGATACCAGATCATGTTTCCAAATTCATCTACCCCCTCGCTAAAGCTGGTCACATCAATGGAACGGGGCAGCAGGTACATGGTGGAAAATGAATTGGAGATATTGGCATGTCCGTTGAGCGGCCGGTTTTCGGCTCCGGTTTTCATATACTGAACTTTCACATCGGTGGACCACCGGTCGTTGTGTCCAAAGTGGGACACTGCGCGGGTCAGCAGATTGATTCGTTCAAGTGTGGCACCGGGAATCATGCTTTTGTCAGACAGGTAATTGATGGATGAAAATAGCGAGCTGGACTCCGATACCTGTTGTTGGAAGGAAAGGCTGTGGTTCCAGCTTGTACCTGAACCAAAATAATTTCCAAGGTTGTCATGAGCTTCCATGGTGCCTGTGGATCCATCCCATAGTTCGATGCTTTGTCCGGCGATTTCAGGGCCCCAGCTTTGACTCGACAATACATTGTAAATTCCGTCACTTCCCTGGCCGTAAACATTTTGGAATTCCGGTTTCAAGAATATGGAGGACGATCCCAGCGTTCCGGAATAAGTGATGCCAAGTCCGGGTTGTGCTTTTCCGGTTTTGGTGGTAATGAGGATCACACCGTTTCCTGCCCGTGAACCGTACAGTGCGGCGGCAGAAGCGCCTTTCAGAACGGTCATGCTGGCAATGTTCTCAGGGTTGAGGTCTCCCAGACCATTGCCCAAATCCAAAGATGGAGCCCAGAAGTCATTGTTCGTGGCACCTGTGAAATTGTCCATTGGAATACCGTCGATGACGATCAGCGGTTGGTTGTCGCCCGTCAGGGAGTTGTTTCCGCGGAGTACAATTTTGGAAGATCCTGCCGGGCCATTGGATCCTCTGATCACTTGCAAACCCGCAATTTTTCCGGAAATGGCGTTGGCGATATTGTTTTCTCGGGCTACGACGAGTTCTGGTCCTCCAATTTCCTGAACAGCGTATCCGAGTGCTTTTTTCTCACGCTCAATGCCAAGGGCAGTGACGACAATTTCGTCCAGTGCCAGGCCGCCGGAGAGTTGAATAGTGAGCTGGTCCTCCCCGTTATAGGGGACTTCGATCGTCTGGAAACCTACATAGGAAACTACCAGTATAGGCGTTTCTGTTTGTGCTTCCAGTTCAACTTTCCATCGAAATCGGTGATGGTGCCATTGTTATCAGAGTTTTTTTCCAGTATGGTGGCCCCTATGATGGGTTCACCGCTTCCAGCATCGATGACAATACCCTGAATGGTTTGTGCCACGACCATGGAGGTCGCAAAAACTGAAAGGAATAATGAACATAAGAGCGGTCTCCAGGCATGATTTTGAGGCCTGAAGATCAACCTCATCCATAAAAATAAAGCTATTCTCATTTGGTAATGTTTAGTATTAAAAATCTTATCAATTATCGTATAAAATGCTTCAATTGTGTTGTAAACGTCTGAGCGAACGAATTCGCTGTTGTTCACATCGAGCGCAGCTCTAATTTTTACTTTTTATCTTGTCCAGAGACTCAACTACCAATGCAGCGGCTCCTATTAATTCCGCATCTGGTCCCAGGTGTGACATTTTCAATTCGATATGTTCAGCCAGTTTTCCGATGCTGTGTTCGTTGATGGCTTGCTGTACCGGAGGCCACCAGTATTTGCCTGCTGCGGATCCAAGACCACTGAGTACGATCAGCCCCGGATTGAATAGATGAATGAGGATGGAAAGTCCTCTTCCCAGATTCTGGCCCAGATATTTCAACAGACCGATGGCAAAAGAATCTCCTTGTTCGATGGCTTTGAATATGAGTTTGACAGCTTTGGTTTTATCTTCAGGCAAATCTGCTGATAATATAGTATGTACGTCTTCGGTACTCTGGGAGGTGGCGTTTTCTAGCAGGACATTGAGTGATGTTTCTGTTTCCAGACAACCGATTTTTCCACAACTGCATATTTTACCGTTTTCAAACAGTGGGATATGACTGAATTCTCCGGCATAGCCGTTTTCCCCTCGGAAGACGTTTTGAGATATGATTATTCCAAGGCCCACTCCCCAGCTGATATTGATCACCAGGGTATTGCTCCTGTGTCGGGCCAGACCGTGGCGCAATTCAGCGAGAGCGATCAGGGACGAGTCGTTATCGATAAAGACCGGGAGGTGTAGCCGGGACTCCAGGCAGGTTACCAGGCTGGAATTTTCACATTTGAGGAAGGTGTGGTTGATGCCTTTGGCCACGTTGATAAATCCGGGCATACCAATGCCAATACCCAGGATTTGATGCCGCTCGATGCCGCATTCATCGAGGTATTGGTTAATAAATTTACACAGAGCTTCTACATCTTCTCCGGTTTGGGTGAGGGTGATATTAGCGGAACGTTCTTCGAATGCATGATCGCCATTGAGATCAAAAACGGAAATGCGCGTGCTGATTTGGTTGACAGCTACACCAATGAGGTAGTAGGTTTGGGGGGTAAAGGAATAGAGTTGGGCTCTTCGGCCGCCGTTGGATTTGGATAGCCCACCTTCGATCAGGATATTTTCTTCCAGCATCTCATTGATTAGAGCAGTGGTAAAGGGGATGCTTTTTCTGATGCCGATGCTCAGGTCAGATACGGCCAGTTCCTTATAGCCGTAGAGATGTTTGATCAGTTTAATCTTATGTTCGTTCTCGAAAATCATTGCGATGGATCATCCATTTTATTGAAGCGATGCACAAAAATAACATTTCCTTTTTAAAATATTTAATATGTTGAATAAAAATTTACCAGAATAGAGGTGTGTTCGTAAAGTTTACAGTGAGGATTGAATTATTGCTGGCCTCAAATGTCTTTGAAAAAACAGACCGGTGTGTAAGATCTGTATTCACCAAGCCATAATTGCCCTCTTGTTTTTCCAAATAATTCCCTGAGCAGCCTGGTTAAAACCATGATTAATTCTAAAAATATCGTTGATTGTAAAATAATACAGGCATAGCATATGAAAGTAGTTGAAGGTTTATTGACTTTGACATTTTTTTGCCTGATGGAGGCTCAACCTGGAAAGTATATTGAAGCATTTGGCAAAGTTTTGAAAAAATGGATATACTGAACGGTCTGGGGGATCTGGAAGAATTGTGGAAAATGACCCAGAAATTATAAATAGATATTCGCATTTAACCTAACTTCATCAATATGAAAAATGATCTGGTAAATTATTTGATTGTGCTGTTTCTCGCTCCCATATCGATTCATGCACAGCTGGATATTGGGACCGACCGACAGCTTTTTCTCGATGATTATATCATCGGAGAAATGGAAGGCGTGGCTCAAAGACTTCATCATCCTGTCAACGAAGGCCCGGTGTTGTACTTTGACAAACCCTGGGAAGGGAATTTCAGCGCGTATTGCACGATCATCCAGGATGGTCCCTATTATAAAGCCTATTACCGGGGCGTACGGGAAGCCGGTCATGATGGCAACGATGCCGAAACGACCTGCATCGCCCTTTCCACCGATGGCATCCACTGGACCAAACCCAATCTGGGGTTATTTGAGGTCGATGGCAGTAAAGCGAATAATGTCATACTGGCCCATGCAGCTCCGGTTACCCACAATTTCAGTCCTTTTATCGACAAGAATCCGGATGCACGCCCGGATGAGCGGTACAAAGCTCTTGGGGGCACCAAGTCAAGCGGTTTGATGGCCTATACTTCTCCCGATGGCATTCATTGGACCCGTGTACAGGATGATCCGGTCTTCACACAGGGTGTATTTGACTCTCAGAATGTGGCGTTCTGGTCGGAAAGTGAGCAGCGATACGTCTGTTATTTCCGGACGTGGACAGATGGGGGCTTCAGCGAATACAAGGGTTTTCGGTCGGTCAGCCGGACGACATCCCGGGATTTTATCCACTGGACCGACCCGGTGAAAATGGAATTTGGTGACACGCCTTACGAACATTTGTACACCCAGCAAACCAGTCCGTATTTCCGTGCGCCCCAGATCTATGTCGCTATCGGTGCCCGGTTTATGCCCAACAGGCAGGTGCTGACAGACGCGCAGGCAGAAGCACTCGACGTGAATCCCAAATATTTTAAGGATTGTTCCGATGCGTTTCTGATGACCAGTCGGGGCGGAAATCAGTACGACCGTACTTTTATGGAGTCCTATATCACTCCGGGGATCGGACTGCAGAACTGGGTTTCCCGGTCCAATTATCCAGCGCTCAATGTGGTACAGACAGGAGAAACAGAAATGTCTATATACGTCAATGAAAATTATGCCCAGCCTACGGCACATCTCAAAAGATATACTATGAGATTGGATGGTTTCGCATCGGTCGAAGCGGATTATGAGGCTGGCTTCCTGGTCACCAGGCCCTTTATTTTTGAAGGGAAGGAATTGGAAATCAATTATTCCACTTCAGCAGCGGGGGGTGTCCAGGTGGAAATCCAGGATGTAGATGGCAAACCGATCCCGGGCTATACGCTGGAGAACTGCCCGGAAATCATCGGGAATGAAATCAGCCGGATCGTAGCCTGGAAGGACAATCCGGATGTCAGTCCGCTGACTGGAAAAACCGTCCGGTTGAAATTCGTACTGAAAGACGCGGATCTGTATTCGTTTAAATTCAATGAAAGATAAACCTCATATTCGCAAGTCAGCCGGATAAATACCCAGCCGCCACTAAAGACATTTTCGATTAATGATGAACTTGATTTATAAAAATGCGAATCTGAGGTAAATCCTTGTTTTACGGTCTGAAATTTGCATGAATATCTTTTCTCTAATGAGCCTAAATGTGTAAGCAGGATTTTGAGTCTGAACTTCTAAAATCCACAGATTTTCACCTTTTTGGTGAAGAGATAAAACGCGAAAAAATAACTGAGATTCCATAACAACCTTCATAAAAGACGTTTGGTCATTTCAGACCTTCGGAAACAAGGAAAAATATATAGCGTTATGAAATTCAATCTGTATCCTGAAGAATTTAGGAGAAGATCACTTATTGTGCCCGGCGGACTGAGGAGCCTATTTGCTCTTGAGTAGCTTTGCTGCTCGCAGCAATTTTCCGGAATTGAACATAGCTCATATTCCTAAGAAATGCATATGATGCAGTATTATTAAGGGTTATGTAGTTGCTATGGTCTGGAATTTCTAAGGCGGAGCATCAAATTCAAGGGAACATGCATACCTCATAAATGCCTTTAATTTTTTGTGGGGTCATGACTTGAGATAAGATGGAACTCGAATTACAATTTCCCTGCCGGTTTGTGAAAAAGTATCAAAATCCACCATAATAGTAGCAGCACAAAGGTTGATGATGGATTATCTTGCACCGTATAATTTGTAACCAAACCAATCCGCTCCGATGAAAACAAAGATGCCCTTATTCATTTATAGTGCCGTATTCGCCCTACTCACAATGTTGCTTTCTGTTCAGGCTATAGGTCAGGCTGGTGCTGTCAAAATAAAAGACCTGGTGATCTATGAGCATCCGGATTATTATTCATCTTTCCCGTCTGTGGTGAAGAAGGAAGATGGTGAAATCATAGTGGCTTTCCGACGGGCTCCGGACAGAAGCGTATTCGGAGAATCCGGCACCAATCACGTCGATCCCAATAGTTATCTGGTGTACGTGCGTTCCCGGGACAACGGGCTGTCGTGGACCAAAGAGCCGGAATTGTTGTACGCTCATCCATTTGGTGGATCCCAGGACCCCTGCCTGTATCTGCTCCGGGACGGGACGTTGATATGTACGAGCTATGGCTGGGCCTTCGTAAGGGAGGAAGGACTGGATAATATGAGTGAAGCCGTCAGCAAAAACCAGAATGGTTCTGTATTTCTTGGAGGCTATAATCTGCGATCTACCGATGGTGGGGAGACCTGGGACGGCCCCATGTACCCACCCAATCTCCCTGATGAGAAACGAGTCACCGCAATGGGGGATCCGCTGCCGGCCTACAACAGGGGATCGATGTACGAAGGAAAGGACGGTCGGTTATTCTGGGTGGTCGCCGGTTCTTATGATCCGGAGGATCGTGGAAAAACAGGTAATTTCCTGTTGATATCGGAGGACAAAGGACTGACCTGGGAATATTCCTGTCCGGTGGCGACAGACGAAAAAGCGGTTTTCAATGAAACGTCGGTTTACGAAACCCCCCAAGGCGATTTGGTAGCGTTTATGCGTACCGCCCGGTTGGAAGACCAGGCTTGCATCGCCCGTTCGACCGACGCTGGAAAATCATTCGGTCCCTGGAAGAAAATGGGATTCCAGGGTCATCCGCTCCAGGCGACCCGGCTACCGGATGATCGGGTGCTGCTGGTCTATGGCTATCGGCACAAACCCTACGGGATCCGGGCCCGTATCCTCAATGCTGAATGCACCGATTATGAAACGGCAGAGGAAATAGTGCTTCGTACCGATGGCGGTGGATCCGATATCGGATACCCGTGGGCTTCGGTTATCGATGAAAACCACGTGCTCGTAACCTATTATTTTTATACCGATGAT
>CBFGVZ010000010.1:0-37167 GCA_965652315.1 uncultured Saprospiraceae bacterium
CTGCCCAGGCATTTGGTCAGATAAATCCTTTGCGTTTCCCCACCGCTTAGAGTACCGGACAACCGATCCAGATGAAGATAGGAAAGCCCGAGTTGATTCATAGCTTTAAGACGCATTTCAATCTCGTATAATAGTTGTCGTGCGATTTGCACATCATTCTCTTCAAGTTCCAGGTGTTTAAAAAAATCATAGAGCTCATCGATCGGTTTATCGGTCAGATCTGCAATATTATACCCATTGATCCGGACGTAAAGCGCTTCCGGTCGGAGCCGTTTTCCTTTGCATTCGGGACATTTGGTGCGTCCCCTGAAACGAGAAAGAATAATACGATTTTGGATTTTATAGGTCTTATCACGGAGTTCATCAAAGTAATGATCCAGGCCTTTGAAATATTGATTACCCGTCCAGAGCAAATCCTTCTCAGCGGCAGTCAGGTTTTTATAAGCCTTATGTATGGGAAAATCAAAGATGTGCGCTTTCTGAATCAGCGGATCCAGGTATTTGACAGCCGTTTCTCCCTTCCACGGTGCGATGGCGCCATCGTACACCGACAGGTTGTGATCCGGAATGACTTTGTGTTCGTCAATGCCCATGACCCGGCCAAATCCTTCGCATTTTTTACAGGCACCGTAAGGATTGTTGAAATTGAACAAATGTGGATCCGGTTCTTCAAACACGATTCCATCCAGTTCGAACCGATTGTTGAAGTGATGTAATGCTCCGTTGTCATGCCACTTGACATAACAATCTCCTCCACCCTCAATAAATGCAGTCTGGACAGAATCCGCAATACGGTTGAGGTTATCGACATCATCATGTTTCACTACGAACCGGTCAATGACCACCAGGATATTCCGGTTGTCCACATCTTCCAATGGTTTTGACAAAAGAGATTTAGGGGCTTTTTCGAGAAAGTCTTCAATTTTCCAGGGCTCCCCGTCCACTTCTATTCGGTTGTAGCCGCGCTGCAGCAACAATTCCAGGTGAGTACGAATAATTCGTTTCGGGTAATTCATATGGAGCGTGGTCAGAAGGATAACCCGACTTTCTTCTGCTGCGGACTGGATATAGTCCACCACATCACTCACCTGATGGCGTTTGACCTGTTCACCCGACACCGGAGACCAGGTTTTCCCGATCCGGGCGAACAGAACCCGCAAATAATCGTAGATTTCGGTCATCGATCCGACAGTGCTTCGGGCGTTGCGGGTCCCCACTCGTTGTTCAAGGGCGATGGCCGGACATATTCCCTTTATAAAATCCACTTCCGGCTTCTTCATTCGGTTGAGAAATTGCCGGGCATAAGAGGAAAGGCTTTCCACATATCGTCGCTGACCTTCGGCGTAAAGCGTATCCATGACCAGCGAGGACTTTCCGGATCCGGAAACACCCGATACCACAACCAACTGATTTCTTGGAATTTGCACATCAATAGACTTCAGATTATGAACCCGGGCCCCTTTTATTTCAATTATTTTGGTATTCATTTGGTATTTTCTTGAATTATGCTGTATATTAGCTCTCACAAAGAACGTATATAAAAAATACTATTTGTTAATTTGTTCAAAGTTTTCGCTGCTGTAAAAAGTATTTTGCTAACTTTGATTCGTTATTCAATCTTTAACCACCAAAATTTGAACTTATAGCATAGAGCATTTACACTGAATCGAACTTATTATTTAACATTAATAACCCGAAAACGATTTGGTATGCAAATAGCTATGCTTTCAGACAAAGACCTTATCAACTCTTATCTTGGTGGAGATGAGAAATGTTTCCAGGAACTTCTTAGCCGTTACGAAGACAAGATCTTTACATCCATTTATATGTTTGTAAAGAACACCGAACTGGCTGAGGATATTTTCCAGGAAGTTTTTATCAAAATTATTAAAACACTTCGTGCCGGCAAGTACAATCACGAAGGTAAATTCGGCCCCTGGGCCATGCGAATTGCCTACAACATGTGCGTGGATAACTTCCGGAAATCGAAGCGGCGTCCACAAATCAATCCAACCGAGGAATTCGACATATTCGATGTACTCGAAATAGAGGATGACAACGTGGAGACGACCATGATCAAAAATGAAACTTTTTCAAAGATCAGACATTTGATCGATCTGCTTCCACCGGAACAAAAAGAGGTAGTCATCTTGCGACATTACGCAGACCTGAGTTTCAAGGAAATCGCCCAACTGACCCGCGTCAGCATCAATACGGCTTTGGGCCGGATGCGATATGCCCTGATCAATATGCGTAAGATTGTGGAAGAGCGAAACATCGCACTGACTTAAACCGCAACGGAT
Organism: uncultured Saprospiraceae bacterium; assembly: GCA_965652315.1. GTDB lineage: Bacteria > Bacteroidota > Bacteroidia > Chitinophagales > Saprospiraceae > Membranihabitans. The sequence goes on from CBFGVZ010000010.1 coordinate 2,304, forward strand.
GATGGGATCCAGCGATCCATGAACAGATAAAGGAATTGAGTAAATCTCCTGGTACGATGTATCAGGAGATTTTTTTTACCCGCTGATTACAAATAATAGCTGAATTTCAAATAATACAATAGTAATACGCTATCGAATCAACTCACAATTCTCCCGTGATGGCATTTTTCAGCTTGCGTTCTAATTCCAGATTGACAGGTCTTTGGTAATCAAGGTTGTGAAAACCTTTGAGCACAGAATTTTCGGCATTTACCTCCTGCATCGTGATCAGATCTCCTGTGGGTTTTTCGAGAAAACTTACACCGGTCACCTGACTGTTTTCAAAGGTCATTTCGATCCGACTACAAATGATTTTATTCATAGCGATGTATGCGCCGGCTTCATCCAAAGGGAAATAGATCGATTCTGCATTGCCTTCTACATCGGTCCGATACAAATCTCCATCCCGGAAATAGGCTGTAATAGTCCGGCCTTTGATCTGATTGAAATAAATACTATCGGGTGATGTGATAATAAAACCATTGCCCCGGATGTGTACATCTCTGATTTCTCCGGATTGGATCGATATAAAAATCGTATCACCACTAAGCTGCGTGGTATCCAACCACAATATGGGGTTCCCATATAGGACGATCAGAGAATCGGATTCCTTGTACGCCAGGGAGTCGGCGCGTCCCTGGAAGTCGTCCCGCATGATGGATACATTGTAATATGCCGTAAAATCCTGAGTGGTATCTACGGTCACCTGTTCCAGTGAATCGGTTGAAGTAACAAAGTTCTGATAAGTAAGCAGGGTATCTGAGATGAGTCTCAGGGTATCTCCTTCCTCATTACTCCATTCGAAAAGTGGCCTTCGATTGAGGGAGAGCGCCCTGGCGAATTGGCCATTGTTGTTATACTCCAGACTATCCGTGAGTATGCGTTTCAGACCCGAACTGTCCTCCCAAATCACATCTCCCCTGGCGATCCCCTGACCAGTATTGTCGTTATAATCCATAAAGTCGGATTGCAAGGTAAAGTCCTTCCGTTCCACCCGGGAGCGGCCGCGGGAACGTACGGCTTTGGTTTCGGTATTATACAAAAGGGTATCTCCCACTGCATTCACATCATCTCCCACTACAGAGGCATCCTGGTACAGATACAATAATCCTTCATTTTCGTGGTAAATAATCTTGCGGGCCCGGGCGGTCTGTCCCTCCTGGTTGAGGTAAGCATTGCCGATCATTATATACCGTCCCTCATTTCCGTAAAAAAATATACTGTCAGCATGTCCCAGAGTCTCGCCGGATTGAAACTGAGCTGATTGATGAAAGAGCGCTTCCTGCTCATTGACGAGGTAATACCCATCTTCGGCATACAGGCGGCTGGTATCATTGTACACCACGGTAGGTCCCAAAAACTTCACTTTTCGCTCCTGAGTAAAAAAGGCCATGGAATCCGTTTTAAGATTAAACGAATCACTCAAAACCAGGACGCTGTCATTGAACAAAACCCGGTCCTCGTTGATATAGAATACACCTCGTAATGAACTGAGTTGCATTTCCTGATCCATCATATAGGATTTCTCGTGATACCGGGCAATTTTCGGACCCAGCTCATAATACAGATGCGGGGTAAACAACCGCTGCGAATCTTTTTCTAAAACGACATTTCCTCGTAATTCTGCCAACCTCAAATTTCCGTCATACCACAGGGTATCTGCAAAAATGTAGGTGCTATCGAGCTCCTGAATCACCACATTGCCATAAGCTTCCACCTGATTGCGATCATCCAAAATCGCGGAATCTGTCCGCATAAATGTACTGTCGTGCCGCATCCGAACATTTCCTGCCAATTCCTGATATTGTACCGTATCGCGGGTATATAGCCGCACCCGGTCTGCCGGTTCATCGAGGATAATGATCGTTTGCCGGGAGGTATCCTCCCGGGGATTATCGATAGTCTGCTGAGCTAATGCACCCGGTAAGGCCAGTCCCAGATGGAACAATGCTGAAAACCAGACCCACCAGGGGATCCTTTTCTTTTGAAAACCATATTGACGAAATATGACCATTTGGCAAAATTAGAACAAAATCCACAGTTTCGGATCATTACCTTGCAGCGGATCCGAACGAAACCCTCCCTACAGGAATATGGCTTCACCTCCAAAACGTTGACCACAGGAGTTGAATTGATAAAAATCTCCTTATTTTTGCCCAAAATAATTTGAGACATGATTCAACGAATCCAATCTGTGTACCTGTTCCTGGCAGCCTTTTTGATGAGTGGGCTGTTCCTGGAGTGGGCTGATTTACTTCGAATTGATACAACTGCGCCCGCAGCATTGGGTGAAATGGCATATTTTAATGATAAGCATTTGGATATTTATGACCAGTCCATACTTCTCGCATTTACGGCAATAGTCACATTTTTTGCTCTGGTGGCTATTTTTCTGTATCGAAACCGGAAATTGCAAATCATGTTGAGTCGTGTTTCGATGTTGGTGGTGCTATTGTTTCTGATATTGGCTATTTACATCACTTATTCCGATCTGGCACCTTTTATGTCCGCCATCCATTTTACACCGGGTCCTGGTATCATTTTTCCCTTCCTGGTCATTGTGATGCTGGTTTTAGCAGTACGGGGCATTCGAAAAGACGATAAGCTGGTAAAATCTATGGACCGGTTGAGATAAAAAAAACTGTAAGACGCTCATCGTCTTACAGTTCCTATAAATTTCATGATCTGTATGAAGTTGATACCGGTTCATATTCTATTCAAACCGGTACTTCACCAGACATTTAAATCTAATTCATGCTCCCTCCGGTTTGTCGGTTGGGATCAATTGATGCTGAATAGTTGATTTTCAACTGATTGGATTTACGTAATGCCGTTTTGACATCGGTAACAATACCCATAGTCACTTCCCGGTCTGCCTTGATGGAGGTGGTAATCTGTCCCCACAACTGCTCATTCACTTTGAGTTTGTGTTGCTCCAGGAACAGAGCAATATCTCCATCCAGGTGATTCGAAAATTTATCATCCAGTTGAACTCTGGGTTTGGTCCCGTAAATGGCCTGAAATTTCTGTGTCGGTCGACCGATATAAATCGTATTGACCAGAGACTTTTTCTCCAGTTTTTGTAACTGGGTGGCCTGTGGAACCACTACCTGTACCATTCTTTCCCCTTCTCGCATTACGGTGGTGACCATAAAAAAGAATAAAAGCATAAAGATGATGTCTGGTAATGAGGCGGTGGAAATTGCGGGATTCTTATTGCCCGACTTTTTCTTAAAATGTGCCATAATTTTCTCTTATTCAATTATTTAATTCTCCTCCCCAAAACTGGTTGGTTCGGCTTCAGACAGCACGAATGGAATATCCACTTTAATTGCATTCTTCTGCGCTGTGGTCAGTTCATCGGAATAGGGTACACCATACCTTCTCTGAGATTCTTCGTCCCACAATTCATCATAAGCAGCCTTCAATTCATTATAGACCTTAAGGTATATCTCATATGTTGTACCGCGGTCATTCTTTAGTGATATGATGGCAGATTTGGGTGAGATAGAAAGATCCTCTCTGCCCTGTGGATTCATGATGAATTCTTTGGCCCGCTCACGTAAATCATTTATATCAGCAGGCTCATCCCGGACCAATAGCTGATCGTTCGCGTTCACCAAAACACTGAACACGTTTCGCGTAGCCAGCTTGGTCGGATCAGGTGGTTCTTCGGACCACGGGGGAAGCAGTACCGTAATTCCCTTATCCGTGTCGATGGTAGAAGTCATCAGGAAAAAAATCAGCAACAGAAAGGCGATATCCGCCATGGAAGCTGCATTGATTTCTGGTGATTGTTTTTTACTAATTGCCATAATCTGATGGTATTTGGTTTACATTCTATTGCAGTAAGGATCTGATTTCTCCCAGTAGCATCAATACTAACGCAATTCCTGCCAGAATAAAAGATCCCTTTAGGAAGGCGCTGAAAATGCGCGTCATGTTTTGGGTTACATTGAACTCCTCCATAGCTGCCAGAACCCGTGCATTTGACTCAGCTCCGGTGGTGGAATACAATACAAAAATAAGAACCAGCAATACGGCTATTCCAAGTAATCCCTTCAAAGCACTTTTGGGGTTCTTGACAATACTATAGAGGGATCCGAGGATTAAAATAGCTACCGAGGCAATAATCAACACGATAGCTGCTTTGAGGCCCACGTCAAACACATCAGTAGCTACCTGATCTTCCGGTGGTAATTCATTGAATCCTGCTGGTAAACCGGAAAGGACCGGCACCAAAAAGATCAATGTAAAGATCAATGCAATGACGAAGGCCAAAATAAGCCCATATTTAGCAAATAACTTATACATAAGGTCTTGTTTTTACTTGAAGTAATTATTTCGGGCCAGTACATCCAAAAGCCCAACAGATGCATCTTCCATACGGTTTACGATCCCGTCAATTTTGGAGACAATGTAGTTGTAAAAAATCTGAAGGATAATGGCGACGATCAAACCGAATACGGTAGTCAACAAGGCCACTTTGATACCACCAGCCACGACGGTCGGTGAAATATCCCCTACTGCCTGAATGTTGTCAAATGCCAGGATCATACCGATGACCGTACCAAGGAATCCAAGCATCGGTGCAATAGCAATGAACAGCGCTATCCAAATCAATCCTTTTTCCAAAAGACCCATTTGCACAGAACCATAAGCAGAGATTGCCCGTTCTACTCCTTCCGGACCTTTATCCACATTGCGAAGACCTTCATAAAGTACACTGGCTGCAGGACCTGAAGTTGATTTACAGACTTCAAGGGCACCTTCCAGGTCGCCTTCGGCCAATCGGCTGTCAATATTGGTTAACAGCTTATCCGTATTGGCGGTCGCCAGGTTCAATGTAATGATCCTTTCGATACAAAACGCCAGACCAATGATCAAACAAATCAAAACCGGAGTCATATACTTCCAGTCTCCCTGAATGAATTTCTCCTTCAACACCTGGAAACCGGTAGCGGTTTGATCCTGTGCTAACATTTCGGTAGCTCCCATTGTGGCAGCCACGCCCAAAACAAGTAATAATGCAACTAATTTACGCATGGTATAAACATTTTTTATAACTAATATTTTTCAAAATAATTAATTCCAATTTTTCTGCGGAGAGTGAGGGATTCGAACCCTCGATACCCTTTAGAGGTATACACACTTTCCAGGCGTGCGCCTTCGACCACTCGGCCAACTCTCCAATTTAATCCAGGCACTTTAATCAAAAATTCTGCTAAAATTATAAAACTTCATTCAATTACCAAATTTCGCCAAAAATTATCGGATGAATCTAACCGATGCAATGGAATCTTCCGCTTTATCGCCATTAAGATATCCAATTGTGGCGATTTTACACCATATTCTTCCACTCTAACTGAAAACTCGTCGTGCATTTTCGCTGGTGATCCGCTCTATATCAGAATCTTCTACTTCAAAAATATCACTTAGTTTCCGTATGACCTGCGGCAAATATGAACTTTCATTCCGTTTTCCCCTGAACGGTACAGGTGACAAATACGGGGCATCCGTTTCCAAAACCACCTTTTCCAGTCCAAGGGTCGGCATAATTTCATCCAAGATACTATTCTTATAGGTTAAAATACCCCCAATACCCAGAAAAAAATTCAAATCCATGATTTTTTTGCCCTGCTCAGACGTTCCTGTAAAACAGTGAAACACTCCTCTGAGGGTCTGGTCCTGCTTTTCTACCCATTCTATCTGACGGTCCATGGTATCACGCGAATGAATCACTATAGGCAAACCTCTTTCCAATGCCCATTGACACTGGATATCAAACGCCTCTTCCTGCTCTTCCATAAAGCCTGTATCCCAGTACGCATCCGATCCTATCTCTCCTATGGCCACCAACTGGCGTTCGTCCAGCCGCTTTTCGATCAACTCCAGCTCGGTCCTGTAATCGGCCTTAACGCTCACAGGATGTAACCCAAGCATCGGCTTAAAAAAATCCGGAAAACGGTCACACAATCTAAAAAGATCATCGATGGTTTTACTATCAATGTTGGGCAGATATACCTGCTCTACACCGGTTTCTTTAGCACGATTGACTACATCCACAATGTCAGCCTGGAATTCCTCCAGATACAAATGCGCATGCGTATCAATGATCATAGGACTCCTGAATTTTCCCCCGCACATATAATACTACAGAAATTGGAATAATTCCTGCATTGCTTATCTCATTCATGGCTGGAAAGTTATTAATAATTTCCAAATATCGTCCAAAAATATCAGGGTATTCAACAAAGTAAACTGGAATATGGGGAATTATATTTCGGACTAAAAGATCCTTATAATTTCCGCTGACACACATTCAAAAGTGAATTCCAAACGGATACAAATAAACTTAAAAAGTAATCTGACAGGATCGGATGAAATGAGAATATTTGAAAATTTAACACTGAAACACTTCTGCTCCAAATATTCAAATTCGGACCAGAATTTCCGAGAATGCCCCATTTTTATTTTCCCGGGGATTTCAGGTCGGAAAAGGCCTTTGAAATCAGGATTTCCTGCTGTTCATCATGGATCTTCTTATAACCCGTAGCCGGAGAGGCACTGGTCTCCCGTGAAATGGTGGTCAGATTCCAGTCCAGCAACTTGTACCTGATATACCGATTGGCACCCATATTGCCCGGTTCCTCCTGCACCCAGTAAAACCCAGCAGCAGTATATTTTCGTCGAATTTTCTGCAGTTTTTCTTCCGGCAGCGGATACAACTGTTCAATACGCACCAGCGCCACATTTTTGAGATTCTCCGCCTCTTTTCGTTCCAGCAGGTCATAATAAATCTTTCCGGAACACAACAGCACGCGCTCGACCTTTTTGGCTGGTAAAGTGTGCTCATCATCGATCAATTCCTGAAACCGTTTTCCCTTATAAAACTCAGTTTTGGGGCTGACACATTTAGGATGTCGCAGCAAGGACTTTGGAGCCATGTTGATCAGTGGTTTGCGGAAAGGCCGATCCAATTGCCGGCGCATGGCATGGAAAAAATTAGCTGGTGTGGTGATATTCGTCACGGTCAGATTGTATTCAGCACACATCATCAGGAATCGCTCCAGCCGGGCACTGGAATGTTCCGGGCCCTGACCTTCATAGCCATGTGGGAGCAGCATCACCAACCCACTCATATTTCTCCATTTGCTTTCCCCTGCTGAGATAAACTGATCGACAATGGTTTGAGCACCATTATAAAAGTCACCAAACTGAGCTTCCCAGATGACCAATGCTTCAGGGGTAGCCAGGGAATATCCATATTCAAATCCCAGAACCGCAAATTCCGACAGGAGTGAATTGTATATCATAAATTTTCCCTGGTCTTCAGCCAATCCATCCAGCCGGTTCAATGCCTCATATGACCTGGAATCATATACCATGGCATGCCGGTGCGAAAAAGTCCCCCGCTTGACATCCTGCCCGCTCATCCGGACATTCCGATTATCCAGTAAAATCGAACCATAAGCCGCCATTTCCGCCAGCCCCCAGTCCAGCATATCCTCATTGAGCAGCTTGTTCATCCCCTTGAACAGTCGGTGAACTTTGGGAACGGGTTTGAAATCTTCGGGCAAAGTGGTGATATGGCTCAATATATGGTCGAGTTCTTCCGCAGGGATGCCGGTTTTGGGTGATTCTAAAAAGTCACTGGGATCCTTGGTAATACGCAAGGCCTGCCAGGCTTTATCCGGTTCCTGATAAGAATAGGGCAAAGGGGTTTCCTTTACCAAATCCAATCGATCCTGCAATTTGCTCCAAAATGACTTTTCGAGGTTCTCCGCCAGCTCTTTTTCCACGTGGTCTCTGGCGATAAGTTTATCCAGATAGATTTCACGTGGGTTCTTATGGTCTTTGATGATCTGGTACATTTTGGGCTGAGTAAACTTGGGATCATCGCCCTCGTTGTGGCCGTGTTTTCGATAACACACCATATCAATGAAAACATCATTGTTGAATTTCTGCCGGTACTCCATAGCCAGCAACACTGAATACACCACTGCTTCAGCATCGTCACCATTCACGTGAAAAACAGGAGCCTGCACCATATTGGCCACCCCGGTACAATAGGTCGAAGATCGCGCATCATCAAAATCAGTGGTGAATCCGATCTGATTATTGATTACAAAATGAACCGTTCCGCCCGTGTAGTAACCATCGAGCTTACTCATCTGGACGGTTTCATAAACTACTCCCTGCCCGGCTATCGCAGCGTCACCATGGATCAACACCGGAAGTATTTTATCGTATTCCGATTCATACAAAATATCGGCTTTGGCCCTGGAAAATCCTTCTACCAGCGGATCGACTGCTTCGAGATGGGAAGGATTGGCCATCAGCCGCATCTGAATCTTCCGACCGTTGCTGGCTTCGATCTGACTGTTGTAGCCCAGGTGATATTTGACATCGCCATCTCCAAACGCCAGTTCGGGTACGGCTGTACCTTCAAATTCATTAAAAATCTCTTCGTAGGTTTTTCCAATGATATTGGCCAGTACATTGAGCCGGCCGCGATGTGCCATACCGATCACTACTTCTTCTACAATATCCTGAGCCCCGTAATTGATAATGGCATCAAGTGCAGGAATAGTATTCTCTCCACCTTCCAGTGAAAATCGCTTCTGCCCCACATACTTCGTATGAAGAAATTTTTCAAATATGGTTGCATCATTGAGCTTGTCGAGTATCCGCTTTTTCATGTCAATCGACAATCCGTAATCGTCCGACAAATCCCGGTTCTCGATTTTATCACGAAGCCACATCCGTTTCTCATTGTCCTCTATATGGACATATTCAAAACCAATGTTACCGGTATACAACGTATGCAAATGTCGAAGGATTTGCCGCAGTGAGGCGTTCTTCATTCCGATCTCTTCTCCCGCAATGAAAACTTCATCCAGATCCGACTCGTCCAGATTGTAATCGACCAGATCCAGATGTGGCTTACGATCCTTCCGCGGTTTGATCGGATTGGTAGTGGACAACAAATGCCCACGATCCCGAAACCCATGAATAATGGAAAGTACATCAAATTCTTTTTCCAGTTTACCCCCTGAAATTTCAGGGTTTTCCGCCACAGCAGTTTCACCGTTGGATTGGAAATCAAACCCGCTAAAAAATGCTCGCCAACCCTGATCGACCGAATCGGGACTGTTCTGATATGTTTTGTACAACTTTTCAATGACGTTTGGATGCGCATTGAACACGTATGAATAATCTTTCATCTCGTCTGTCTGTTATGATACTAATTTGAGTGCAAATATCGGATTTTTGAGATCGAAATCAAGGGTAAAAGTCATAAATCCTCGCTACTCGTATTAACGCCTGACACCCTGATAAGTTGCACATCACAGAATTCTTTGCCGCCCATTGTAACGGCCGAGAAACATCAGCGGATACACCAGAATAAAAATGAACAGGCAAGAAAAGACGATTAGCCACCAGGCCTGAATATTGAACCGGGCAGCCGATATCATTGATCCTATGGTGACCATATCAGGTGGCAGTCCCATACCCAGAAATGAGAGAGTGGATTCGAGCAAAATAACCCGGGCTACCACCAGAGGAAACAGGGCAAAGAATACGGACCGGGAATTGCGCCATAAATAATGGAGGATCAAATATCGGCCCGGCACCCGATTGCGCAAAGCCTGACTGAAATAAGGCTGACGGCTGACTTCCGATGCCAATCGTCGTGCCAGCATCGCCTGGGAAGGCCAGATCACTGCCACGATAATCACGACCAATCCACCTGTATGGAGAATACCTATAGCCGAGGACAGTACCAGGAGTAATAGCAGATCCGGTAAGGCCTGATACCATTCGATGCCGCGACCCCAAATCCAGGCTGCTGCCCCCGGATTCCTGACCGGCCAGCCGTACCTTCGTGCCCATATCCACACCAGGATTGCACCTGGAATGAACAACAGCCACAGATACTGTTTGGTCAGCAGTACAATTAGTGAAAAAATCGCCAGCCCCAGCCATATTACCGGAACGCGACTTTTAGACCAACGTACATAGACCGACCAGATTCCCACGAACCATCCCAGGATCATGGCCAATCCTCCTGATAGAAAACCAATCAACAATGATCGCTGACCACCGTATAATATACCTGAAAAAACGTCCCGTCCCAAAGCATCCGTTCCCAGGAGATGCCAGCCTACATCCTCCGTATAGGATAACGGTGGCAATAGTGAAGCCACGCCTGGATCGAGGGTTTCGGCATTCATCCGAACGATCAGAGGCTGGATTCCCCACCCACAGGATTCCTGAGAAAAAAGGTGAACACCCGAATCGCAAAACCGAATCAGGGAATAAGGACCCGCTAGTATATATACACCCGCAAAACAACAAAAAACCAGAGCGGCAAATAAACTGATCATTATCCTGTGACTGTGCCATATTTCGTTCCATCCACTCATAACAGGCCTGTTTTGGGATGGGCCGGGCTGTAGAAATAGTCGATCATAAAATCAGACAAAATATGCCCCAATTGCTGTACCACCGTAAAGATGAGGATCAGGTAAACCGTACTGGACACATCATAACTCACCACGGAATCATACATAAAGCGGCCCAGTCCAGGTATATTGAAAACCCATTCAATGATCAGGGAACCCGCCAGGACGGACACAAACAGGTTGGACAGAACCGCCCAGGTAGCTACCTGCAAATACCGTGATAAATAATGAAGCCGAAAATCTTTTGAGGAAACACCCAGATGCTGCAGGTAACGAAAAGAAGGGTGTAATTCACTGACTTCGTGTATTTTTTCGTAAAATACCCGAAAAAACAATAGTAATGGGCTGATGGCAAACAACATCATGGGCAGTATCAATTGAGCACCGTATTGTCGATAGATGTCCCAAAACCCCATCGTCCCGGGATCCAGAAAAACCGGAAATGGAAAAAGCCTGGACATTGGGCCGTAACGATGGCTGGTCAGAAATATCAATGCGAGCGAAGCCAGCACAAAAGTCGGAAAAGAATAAATGACCAATGACCATCGATCCACTTGTTTCAATAAACGAGGACGGTCATAATTCCACAACACAAAATAAAACACAAATATCCATCCTACGGCCAGGACAGGAATAGTATAAGCCAGGGTCCACCAGACCGTTCGTCCGAACTTCTGTTGAACTGGTTCACCGGAATGTGTTCGGAGAACCGTATCACCAAAAGTAAGAGCCATCAGATATTGATGAAAAACATTGTGCATTCCATGCCAGTCCAATTTCATCAGAGGCAGATGGTCTTTCGCCGGGGAAGAAAGGACCTGACGCCATTCGTCGGGCCATTCTGACCGTGGCAGATGCCATAACTCCACGAGGAGTCGAAGGTTGTCCCGGTTTTCGGCACGCATCAACTGTACCAGTTGCTGAGTTTTCAGTATCGCCGGCTGCTGGGATTGTAGTAAATCCAGCTCAGACCGGATCCATCGTGCATACCGGTCCATGACCTCCGGATTGTGTACCTCTTTACTCAAATTTCGAAAATAACGATGAAACATCAAAGGTACATCATAGAGTGAATTGGGCAGATAACCGGGCCTGACACTGAAATAAAATATCCCATTGTTACCTGCAAAAATGTCTTTCCCTTCGTGTTCCCGCAACAGGGAAGTAATCTCTCTGTCACTGCCCATTCTGATCTGTTCACTATCCAATGTATGTAACCCCGGGAGCAAATAGAATAAAAGTAGGGTTATTAACAGGATAGACAGGGCTACCGGGATCACAATAAGCAAGCGGTATATGATCCGGCCGAACATGTTACCACGAAAGTTTGGATCTGGACAGATCAAAACCAGGCCGGCTGGGCGTCCAGAATAATTCAATCCCCTCGCGAAATCCTATGGATTCCCCCGGAGCGACCAGGAAAAATACAGGGACCTGACTGGCAAAAAGTTCCTGCAGTAATTGGTAGTTTTTGTTTTGATCAGCGGGCCGGACCGATTTTCGAAGGTCTTCCAGCACCTGATCAATAGAATCATTTTCCAGTGCCTGATAATTTTTCCCGGTTGCCGTCGCCTGCGTGCTATGCCACAGGGGATAGGGATCGTCGAGTAAATTATTCTGTCGTAAGGCCAATGTCGCGAGATCAAATGTCTTGTTCTGAAGTTCGGGCAGGAAGGTTCTGAAATCAGCAGACTGGATTTCGATATTGACGCCGATAGTACGCCAATAACCTTTGAGCAAAGTAGCCACATTCCGGGATAACTGGGTTCTGGTTGTCCAGATTCTGAATGACATTTCCAGATATTTACCGTCGGAGGGGCACTCCAAAATGCCGTTGCCGTCTGCATCACGACATTCCAGCGTATTCAGGATTTGCCGGGCCCCTTCGGGATCAAATTTCACCGGCATGGGCTGAAAATAATACTTTTCCGGATGTATTGGTCCATATGCCGCTTCTCCTTTCCCCTGAAACAATCGCTCGATCATATCCTGTCGGTTGATGGCCATATTGAGCGCCTGACGTACTGAAACCTGTCCCAGCAATTCATTCCGATGATTGGGGGCGATATAGTACATCTGCAAGGTGGGAATGGAATGAATCGAGCCATTAAAAGATTCCAGAAGGGTGGAGTCCCGGTCATCAATCGTTGTGACCACATCTACATTCTCACTGGTAAATGCATGCAAGGCATTCTGGGGATCGGGTATTACCGCTAATTGTATGGTGTCGATATTGGTATCAAAAATCGGGGTTAACTCCTCCACATCCTCCGCCCAAAAGGTATCCAGACGTGCCAGATTCAGGATTTGGCCTGGCAGCCAACCCTGGACATGGTACATTCCACTGACTGGTAGTGGCCAGTGATCCGGCATACCAAATTGGTTGAAAGCCGAGGCCAGACTCTTAAGGATCTGATCCTCCCGTTCCGAAAAACGACCGCTTTTCAAAACAGAGAACGGGATTGAGTCCAGCAATTGTTCCGGATCGAGTATATGTGCCGGATAAGGGGTGAGTCCGGCAATAAATTCATCTGCCAGGATATAGGGTGTTTCCAGAGAAAGCCGTAGCGTATCCCCATTTCCGGAAACTCCGGTGAGTAAGTCGAGATAAGCCGCCCAGGACTGATGATCAAGGTATGGATTTAAACCCATTTTCACGGTATACAACAAATCCTCCACATCGATTTTTTCACGGTCACTCCAGTGTGCTTCAGGCCTGAACACAAGGGTGTACTGTACGCTATCGCCACTGAGCTGTGGGTGATAAGATCTGACCAATACTGGTTTCCATTGATCAGATGACTCATCCCATTTGGCCAGAGGTAGATACAATTGATTTTCTGCAAATGTCGATACGCTTAACCGGGACAATACTGGATTCAGTATATCGACGTCATTGGCTACCTGTATTCGGATGGTATTGGAGGAAGATCGTGCCGATTCCTGGCTGCAGGACTGGAATAAAGTCAGCAGCCCAAAAGTATATATGGCCCACAGAAGTTGGTTTGGCTTCATAGCATCACAATGAATCTACGAAGTTATCAATTCTCAGCCAAATTCCATCAACAGTAGGTAAACGTAAAACGTGTGAGTGTGATGAATGCGTGGTTACATGCCTGGTAATGCATGCTAAACGGCCGATAGATTGATACGGGGTCGCATAGTGTTAGCAAAATGTGGCGTGAGAAAAAGAGATAGCATTCATTTCAGGGTTTAATGGGCATCCCAACAGACCAGATAAATCCATAATGGATCTGTTGTCATAGTATATACTGCTGTCTGGGCAAAGAAGTTGTAGATGTCCTATGATCATATCATGAACTTCGTAATTACCACACCTGGAGTTGTTTCGGAATCATTGGGAGAAACCCCACTTTCCGGAAAAACAGGTATCCTACCCTACTACTACCTCAATGATCAAAGACTTCCACGTCTTTTTGCTTGATCACCAGGTTCGTAAATTTACCTTTGAAACGCGTAGCTCGGACGATATGATTATCGATCCAGTGATAATTACCACCACGCGGCTTATTCATCAGCAAGCCATGGTATTTGAAATTGTGTTTGCGTAGCCAGGTCTCGGTGATTTCCCGGTGGACTTCAGTCCGACTGGTAAAGAAGGTTATCACATGACCTTCATCATACCAATTGTTAATAATTTCCAGGGCATCCGGATAAATGCGGGCTGTAACCATTCGTTCCGGTTCCTCATTGGGAATATCATCGCAAATAGTCCCATCGATGTCAATCAGAAAGTTCTTGATTTCTTCCGGCAAGATCGGGCTCAGGTGTTCCCCCTTCTCATTGACAATATCTTTAAAATGTACGTCTTTGGTTTGCTTTCCGTTTTCCATAAATGCAAAATTAAAACAATATTGCGTACTTTTAAAGGGTTCCGCCACCCATTTCATTGAAAATTAATGTAAGTCGCAGGATCTACCGGAAAACCATCGATCCACAATTCAAAATGAACGTGAGGTCCGGTGGTCAGTCTGCCGGTATTGCCTATAATGGCCACCGCTTCCCCCTGGGTAACTTTTTCGTAGTTGCTCTTGAGCAGTGATGAATTGTGTTTATACACAGAGATTACCCCATTGGAGTGGAGAATCATGATCGAATTTCCGGTTTCGACCGTCCAGTCTGATTGAAGCACAAGGCCATCAGCGATAGCCTTTACCGCGGTATTTTCTGGCGCCAGGATATCAATACCAAAATGAGACACGGAAAGATCATATCCCTTCCCAATCGGCCCTATTACCGGGGCCATCAGGTTCATGACTTGATTCTTTTCATTCTCGCTTACACTATTCACACGGATGTTCTGGCGCAGTGACCGCAACCTGTCTTCCATTTCCATGGACTCTCGTAATTGTAGTTCTTCATTTGAGGTACCAATGGGTTCGATCTGTGTGTCCGTATGGGTAACCGTATTGATATCGTCATGCTGAAGGCTGTCAATGGGTTTACCACTGATCAAGCCTTGTAAGCTGGCTATATAAATATCCTGTTCCCCAAGCACCCGTTCCATTTCTTCCACTTTGGAGCGCAGTTGAACAATCTCAGGCACATCCAGCGATGAATAGTCCTCCGGCAACAATTTCCGCAGGGGGGTAAACCCCATCAGGGCATAGGTCAGCAAAATTACCAATAACACTACACCGACCACAGCAGATATGAGTTTCCACCGCTTGAGATTGAGGATAGAGGTACGCTCGAGCGTATCGGGATTGACCACTTCGATCTGAAAGGTCTCTTGCCACCATGATTCGTTGCCATTATCCGTGATTTCACTCATGTTTTCCTTCCGTGTTTACAAAATAATTCACCCCACCATCCAGTTATGTCAAAGGTAAAAGTATTTTGTATAACGGGCTGAATTCTGATTGTAATATGGATTGGCACAATATATGTAGAAGCCCTGATAAGTCATATTAGTATTTTGTCTTATACATTCGATAAAAAACCTGGATGGAACGTCTATTATATAAAACCCTGATTATTGTTTTGCTCGTTTCTTCCTGTACTGTGCACAAGAACAAGGAGGACCAGTCTTTTTTAAGCAAACTGTACCACAATACCACCGCGCGGTACAATGGCTATTTCAATGCTGATTTGTTAATGCAGGAAAGTATGGCAGCGCTCACTCAGGAATACGTTGAAACGTACGACACCATCCTCCCGGTATATCCGTATATGGCCAATCCCAACGTGGAAAACCAGTATAATACTCTGGATAAGGTCATCGAAAAAGTCACCACAGTAAGTTCACTTCACCGACAAAGCCATTGGCTGGACGACAACTATCTCATGTTGGGGAAGGCTCAGTTTTTGAAAAAAAATTACAAGGAAGCTGGAGCAGCCTTTACCTATCTGGTCAGTAACTTTGACCCCATAGCTCCCAATGAAGAAGCCCGGCAGACCGAAGAGGATAATAACCGCAGTCGAAATTCGAGAAAAGCATATAAACAACGGGAGAAAGAACAGGAACAACGCAGAAAAGAAATCAACAAAAAACGCAAGCAAGCACGGAAAGAGGCGAAAAAAAGGCGGAAAAGCAGAAAGAACAGGGAACGTCCTTCGGAACGAACAACTCCGGCTTCCGAAAACACCAGTGCGGATGAACCTTTATTGGCTTCCGCCTCGGAAGAACCCACACTGCCGGGCAGTGGCAATCTGATTCCGCAAGCTTCCAATCCCGACCAATATTTCATGAAACACAAGCCAGCATACCAGGAAGGATTGTTGTGGGAAGCGCGAACCTGGACAGCTCAGGAAAATTACTTCAGTGCAGAAGCGCGATTATCCATGCTGGTAAAAGACCCCAACACATCTGTAGATATACGTCATCAGGCACTCATAGCGCTCATTGACAGTTATATCAAAAGCCAGAAATACCGACAGGCACTGCAGACCATCGATCAAACACTGGAGCAAGATATTGATCAAAGAACAAAAATTCGTCTGGCTTTCATCGCCGGTCAACTTTCAGAATCCCTCAATTCCAATCAGAAAGCGATCGAATATTTTGAAAAAGTGATCAAGTATCATCCGGATGATTACGAAAAATATTTTTATGCGCAGTTATTTATAACCAAGCTAACGGGGGGAGACCTGATCGGAAAATTTGAAGAGCTGCTTAAAGACCCCAACAACGAACCCTATCGGGGGCAGATATATTATACACTAGGAGAAACCTATCATGACAATTATGACTTTCAACGGGCGATAGAAGCATTCAAAAAAGTCGACGATCCGGCTTATGAAGTCAACCCTGCTACCAAGGCAAAGGCTTTTCTGGCTATTGCCGACATTAGTTTTGAAAATGAAGACTATCCCGAAGCCCGAAAGTATTACGAAATGGCACTAGGGTTGTTATCTCAGGATGACCGCCGGTACAAATCAGCCAGAAGCAGGTCGGATAAATTAGCGACCATTGTGACATCCATTGAAACCATTCAATACCAGGATAGTCTACTGATGATTTCGGAATATAGCGAGGCGCAGAAAAAAGATTTGGCCTTGCGTATCAAAAAGGACAGACAGGCAGAACAGGAAGCCACCGCAACTGCTGCAAATTCAGGAGGGCCCTCCAGCGTATCCACCGGGGGGCAGATGACTTCTCGATTCGGGGGAGCTTCCGGAGCTGCAAATTCCAACTTCTTTGCCTATAATGAAAAAAGCGTAACACAAGGACGAAAAGCTTTTGAGAAAACCTGGGGTAACCGTAAGTTGGCCGATAACTGGCGTTATTCGGAAACAGGTGGAGCTATTACTGCGGATGATTCCGCCGCGGGAGGTCGCACACTTTCACTTGGCATCAGCCAGACCGAAATCGATGAAATCCTTCAGGAAGTTCCCGTCACGCCGGAAGAAAAGCAAAATATCAAGGTCAAGATAGACCAGGCCATGCTGCAACTCGGTTTCAGTTTCCGCTCCGATCTGGGTGATCTGGACAAAAGTAACGAAACACTAATCGAATTGATCGAACGGAAACCGGATCGGGAAATCCACGCTGAAGCCTTGTACCTGTTATTTATCAATGCCCGTGAAGCAGGAAACAACACTCAGGCAACGCAGTACAAGCAATTGTTTGACAGCCAGTTTGGAAACACGAATTTTGCCAACAAAATCCTGACATCCACTACCGCCATCGGACAGGAAGGAATCGCTGAGAATGCGTTGAAGCAAGTCAAAAAAGATTACGAAAACGGAAACTTTGATAAGGTTCTCCAACAAAGCGAACAATCCAGATCCATGTTTGAAAACCGGCCAGACCTGTTGTCACAATTTGCAATGCTTGAAGCTTTGGCCACCGGTAAGACAAAAGGCCGTGAAGCATATATCGAAAAATTGCAGTATCTGGTTGCCAATTTCCCACAATCCGAAGAGGGTGAGAAAGCCCGCGAGTACCTGCGAATACTCGGCGCTGAGGTTAAGACCGATATTACGGCTTCAAACAGCAATTCGGCTGCAGTTCAATTCAACGATAAAGTAGATAATACCCCACATTATCTGATCGTGCTGACCAATGACAACGCAGATATTAATCCCCTGAAAGCCAGCGTTTCTGATTTCAACAAGGAATATTTCCAGAATGTCGAAATGTCAATCAGCACAGTTCAGATCCAGACCGAAAGTGGACCGAAACCTGCAGTACTGATCCGACGATTCAACACGAAAGCAGAGGCGATGGATTACTATCGTACCGCAGAAAAGGATAAGGCCCGTTTCATGGGAGACATACAGGCCACCCTTATTCCACTGGCCATAACCAATTATCGATTCCTGACAACAGGAAACAAATTACCCCAGTACAAGGAATTTCTGTCAGAACATTACGGTATCAATTTTTGACCCGAAAGGCCTAAATTCAATAGTGAGTTTCAGGTTTTTGTTATATTTGGGTTAACAAAATAGAATAACATGTTTTCCAAGACCTGTGAGTATGCTATCAAAACAATGGTTTTCATAAAAACCCTGGAATCCAAAGGCGAACACATAGGGTTGAAATTAATTGCGAATGAAATCAGTTCTCCCCAAGCCTTTACAGCTAAAATTTTACAACGACTGGTCCGGGCCAAATTATTAAAATCAGTCCGTGGACCCCACGGCGGGTTCCGTATCAATGATCGCCATGGACCGATTTACCTGCGTGATATAGTTGTTGCGATTGACGGGGATGCCCTTTTCAATCAATGTGTGCTGGGCTTTGAGAAATGTTCTTCTGAAAATCCCTGTGCTGTTCACCACAAATTCAATTCCATCCGGTACGATCTTGAGAAGACGTTAACCGAGACACAGCTTGAAGAAATTGCCGGCGTAGTGACCTCCGGTAACGGCGTGTTGAAATTGTAATACGCCCCGAACAATCGGTTGTCTAAATGACACTCCGACCCCTCGCATCTACGTAAAGCAAATTCCATGAATGATCCAGATTGAGGGGATAAAGACAGGATCAATGAATTTTCCCTGTTGTACTCACTGAATTAAGATGCATAATATCTGACCCTTCGACACTCTATCGCCCGGCTTGACCTGATATTTCACTTTGGCCGCATTCATGGGAGCCTGAATGGCGTTCTCCATCTTCATCGCTTCCAGGACCAGTAAATCCTCCCCATCTTTTACATCACTTCCATTTTTCTGACAGATTCTTTTTATCACTCCTGGAATCGGGGCTATCACCTTATATTCTCCGGAATGGACCGTAGATCTTTGCCGGATTAGCCGGATGGTCCTTGCAAGGTCATCCTCCAGCAGGACGTGGAATACAAAGCCATTCATCGCCAGCTTCATTGAACCTTTCCGAAAATCTGTCTCCAGTACTTCGATCATGTAACGGTTGTCCTGATGTACGACGTCATACCGGTTATCTCCCAAATCGCTCGCACTGAATTCAGCCGAAAAGTCCAGTTCGTATGAAAACCGATCATTGACTTTTGCCTTCATGGTTCGAAATTTTTTGTGATTTGGCCAAAATGATAAAATCAAAAATAGCCGTGATGATGTAGCCCGTAATTAATAATAAAAGCAAGTTTTTTCTTTCCAGATCAAAGTATCTGGTCAACAGGTAGGCAAAGCCGACAACCAGTAACACTTTGGTGAAAAAAGAAACAAACATATAAGTGAACGGGTTAATGTACAACCGATCCATTGTCACCTTCCCGAACATTGAAAGTTGTAAGTAAAGCAAAAAAAACACGTACATCGACAATATTAACAACCAGGGCAAACCATCAACCAATAGATAGGCAACGATGACGATAGATACGATAAAAACCAGCGTAAACCAAAGAAACAGTTTCTTCAAATAGCTATTATCCATCTATATGAGGCTTCCACGATTAGCCATTTTCGCTGGAGGAAATAAAATGGCGGATTAATTAATCCGTGAAAGTTAAAATTATTATGTGAATTTAGAAAGGAGGAAAGAATCAATTCGCGGTTATTCACATGATTTTCTCAGCTTTCATCTTTTTTTTGCCATTGTCACCCAGCTCATCCAACACAAGTCCCTGCTCATTCTTTCCGGTCATTTTACACTGGACCTCAAAAATCGAACCGGATTGGACGACCAGTTTTCCCGTCACCACTTCACCATAAATCTCAGCTGATTCTTTGACATAGAGTATTTCTGTGACATTCAACTGCCCTTTGAAATGGCCTTCGACTACTGCATTCTGGCATTTGATATCACCCTCAAATTTTCCCTGTTCACCAATAATCACCTTGGATTCACAATCCAGACTCCCTTCGAATTCTCCATCGATTCTGAAATCATTCTTAGCCATGACCTTTCCGGTGAGTTTTGTGGAACCCACGATCATATTGTGCCCAGTGGCCGGTCCCTGTGGAGATCGTCCGGTTCCACCTTCAGCTCCTCCACTATCAACATTCTTTTTATTAAACATAGCCATTCTGTTTTATTCTAAAATGTGGGGCAATACAAACCGCGACTTTCCGGACCGCAAAACAGGTAATTCAGTGAGAATTCAAAAGCCCCATTGCCACGGGATGCTCCTCTCAGCTTGGAAACATTCCAGTCATAAGAAAAACCCAGACCAAATTCATTGTAATTGAACCGGGTCGAAAGTATCACCGATTCTGCTCCAAAGTTTTTGGTAGTTTCATCTATGTAATTATTGACTACCCGCACCCATGCGCCAACTTCAAAGGATTGGGAGAAAAAATTGGTAGATCCCATGTCAAATCGGAAGGAGTTCCCGATGTTTCCTTCAAAGGATGGTCCCTGGCTAAAAACCACAAACCCCGGAACCATACTCATCGTTTGGCCGACCGGAAATTCACCACCACCATGTAGAGTGAGACGTTGATACAATTGAAAATCCTGCTCGATCATGGATACGTTCGGCCGGTTGATGTGAGCCAAGGCTGCACCGGCATATACATTGGTCCGGTTATCAAAAACCGAAAACCACAACAGGCCTCCTGAGACATCAAAAAAGGTCGTCGGCGTAATCAAAGGCACGCTTGGATCCGGTGGTGCATCTGGATTGAAAACACCGGTCAGAGGATCATACTGGCTGCCAAAACGCAAAGCGCCTATGTCCAGGCTACGTTGGTTGATCCCAATATCAGCCCCGGCTACCAGATAATGCGAGGTATTTCTCCCTCCAAAAAGCTTTTTGCTAAATGAACCAGACAGTCTTCCCATAAACTGCTTATACTTGGTCTCACCGGCGATATCGCCCCAAAGCGAAGTTCCCCAGCCAAAATAATCCGCACGTCCTACGGGAACCTTCTGGTCGTATGAAGCCGAAAAAGTGTTGTAAGGATTGGTGAGCACAGTGGCCCATTGATTCCGGTAATTGGTTATAATCCGATTGTTACAATTCATTACGCCCGCCATCGCCGGATTGAGATGCAGCGGAGCCATATAAAACTGAGAATAATGTATATCCTGCGCCTTACCACCGAACGCCCACACCAATAACAGGAAGAGTATCGAAAATAACCTCACGTTCATATATTTACTAAAATCGGTTTGATAAAAGTACAAAAAAATTGGGTATCACGTAATTTCAAACGCTAGTGTTCCATATTAATTTTATCACCGTTGGGGTAATTACAGGTAATCATTTCCGACCGTGAAAAGCTCCAATCACCCCAAGATAAGAATTCGACCAATAAATAGAAAATATCATGCCATACTTAACAATTGTGACTCCTCATACCAAATGCAGAATTGATAAAACTACTCCTGCGAAGGATTGTATACCTGTATCACATTGTCGGGCATCCGCGGTGCTATCCAGGTGGATTTGGCTGGCATCAACTCTCCGCGGGCGGTGGATTCCCATAGAAATGTGGGTGAAACTGGTGGAAATAAAATGAAGATTGTACCCTCAATCCGTTCATCATTTCCTTTCCATTCAGGTCCCGAAAGGTATTCTATTGCTTCCTGCAATGATTGACCGGTCTGAACATAAAATGGATTCAAAACATGTTCTTCGACTAATCGGTGCATATCAGCACTACCTGACCGAATCTGAAAATCCCCGTCCTGGAGTACTAACCTACTCCATCCACCCTGATACCACAGGTATATATATTGAGAATCATCACCGTTCCGATCACTCCATTCGATCACCTCATCCCTGGAAGCCTTGTAGAAATCAAAATATTCCCGGAAACGCTCTACCAGGGATTCGGTAAGGGAATCCTGTATATGGAGGCGTCGATGGTAACTGTGAACCCGGATTTCATCCAGGGCAAATATAGCGGAATAAAGTCCATCTCTTTTACTGGGTTCCAGAGCAAAATATGCAGCTGTTCGATGATGTCCGTCAGCAATCACCATACTATCCATGTGATCCATCATGTCCATCAGATCCTGCGTAAATGATTTCATTTCACACACCGCATATTCGTATCGAAAAGCACCCATCTGACGGTTCATTATGATCTTTCCCTGATCAAATCCTTGCTTCAGAAGTTTCCGAATGGCTCCATCAGGAGCGTGCAGGAGGCAAACAGGTTTAGGGGGATGGGCACCAGACTGGACAGTATCTTTTTTTAGATAAAAGTTTTCGGGGATGATATTTTCATGGGGCCGGATCTCCGCCTTACTGCCAGGGAAAACCCGGGCCAGGAATCCATAGATCGGATCATCATTTTCCCCTGTAATCCTAAATACCACAAATCCATCCGGCACAAACAGGGGGAATTTCCCAAAAATCCCAGATTCAACCGGCATGTCATTTTCCAGTAAAAAAGCCTCAATGGGTCGTATCTTCATATCTGCAAGATACAGATTTTACTCCAGAAACATAGTATGGAAACGGGTGTGGCTACATGGGAAATAGTGTACGAAACCTCAGTATTAACAGGGTAAGGTCAGATTGTCTGAGATCGATATTTTATAAAATACATCTTTTCCTGACGGTATGTGGGCAATCATTCGGGTTAACGAATTCCGCAATGGTGATACCGATCTCCAGATCAAATCACTCCAGTACGTCGTAGCACCAACATCGACATCTGTCACTTTATCATCCTGAGAAAGGATCGTACAAAGAGTGACTCCGAAGAGGAAGTAAGACTAGTGAGAAATTTGTCAGATTTCATGGCATAGTGTCGGATATCACAGATCATATCCAGAGAATCCTGTGGTATTTCATCCGCCATTTGACTGGGACAATAATGTTCCAACATTCGTAAGAGGGGGGTCAGTTCTTTTTCTCTTCGGTAATTAATAGCGTGCTGGAGGATGGAGAAAGTATTCTTTTCGGCTTTGAAATAATCTCTTCTGTGCTGTTCATTCTCCTTTTTCACAAATCCGTATTTCACCAGCTGACCAAGATTGGTTGAAATACAGCCCCGCGAAATATTCAATTCGTCCATCAGCTCTTCGGCCGTGACTGCATGATCTGCTGTCAGCAAATATGCATGAATGGCCGCCATTTTTTTACTCATACCCCAAGCCACCGCAATCTCAGACCAATCCTCTATAAAATTTCTGCGGGTGCATGGTTTCCTAATCCCTTCCACTGACATAATCTTTCACATTGACAAATGGTGATTTAACAATTTCGCCTTCAAAATACTTTTTTCCATTGGATACCAGGATCGGCTCACCTTTTTTCATCATTTTGATATTGATATATCCCATTCCAATGGGTTTTTGCAAACAAGGTGAAAATGTACCTGATCGGACTTCACCGAGTTTCTTCTCGCTTTTATCATGGATCGTATAGCCAGTCCGAGGCACCCTTTTGTCGTTCAGGACAAAGCACTTCAATCGATCAACAACCCCTTTTGACTTTTGTTTAATCAATTCTTCCCGCCCGATGAAATCCGGCTTATCCCATTTTACCACCCATCCCAGTCCCGCCTGTATCGGTGTCGTCCGATCATCAATGTCCTGACCATACAAGCTGTATCCCATCTCAAGTCGTAGCGTATCCCGGGCACCCAGTCCGGCCCTCAGCATCCCCTCCCCTTCACCGGCTTCACATAACCGATCCCACAAGGTTTCCAGATTTTCTGCCCCCACATACAATTCGTAACCACCGCTACCCGTATACCCGGTAGCAGAAATCAGTACTTCTTTAATACCAGCCACCTCGCCGTTGCTGAAATGATAAAACGGGATATTACTGACATCCACAGTCGTTAGCTTTTTTAAAATGGAATTGGCAGCAGGTCCTTGCAATGCAATCAGGCCGGTAGATCCGGAAATATTCCTGACTTGAGAATCAAAAGATTTGTGTTCGATGATCCAATCCCAGTCCTTCTGAATATTTCCTGCATTGACAACCAATAGGAACCGGTTTTCTTCCATCCGGTAAATGAGAAGATCATCGACAATTCCGCCCCGGGGATTAGTCAGAAGATTATACTGGGCCTGGCCGATCGAAATGGCCGATACGCGGTTTGTAGTGAGTTTTTCCAAAAGTTCCAGTGCGCCTTTACCTTCTATGATAAATTCCCCCATATGCGATACATCGAACAATCCTGCTTTCTCACGGACTGCCATATGCTCATCCTGAATCCTGGTATATTGAACAGGCATCTGAAAGCCTGAAAAATCGGTCATCCGGGCACCATGCGCCACATGATTATCGTATAAAGGTGTTTGTTTCATCGGTCAATAATTTTTATTTCCTTTATGAGGTCACCCCGTCGGATTTCATTCAACACATCCAGGTTCTGAGTGATTCTACCAAAAATTGTGTAGCGGCCATTGAGATGAGGTGTGGGCCGGAATGTGACAAACCATTGCTGGCTTTCCGTATGCAGACCAGCCGAGGCCATTCCGATCAGACCAGGTTGATCAAAATACCCAGGTCCTACCTCGGACCGTATCGTATAATCCAGACTCCCATATCCATCTCCACGATTACATCCTCCCTGTACTACAAAGTTGGGAACAACCCGATGTATCGGAAGGTTTTCATAATACCCCGAATCAGCCAGCCGGACAAAATTCACTACCGTACCAGGTGCGTGTTCTTTCCAAAGTTCTAAAGTCATTGTCCCTCTGGAGGTTATTATTTCAGCATTTTGCTTCGGGTCCAGACTTTCATAGATCGTCCAATCGATCTGTCGGGCTGGAAGGGAAGATGTATTATTTCCGGTTGGTTTCGATATGTCAAATAGCAAGGCACGTGCCTGGTCCATGGCCACACGAGCTTCTATTCCTTCCGGCAAGGAGATTTCGTCATATAACCGGGACCACAATTTTGCATCCGCGATTATTTCCGGGAACAGAGCCTTATGCTCTGCAAAGAACGGACTCAACAAAGACAAAGCAGCCACATCACCGGACTGCCACCTTTGGTATAGAAATTCTTTTTCCCTGTTCCCTATTTGCTCAGATTGTCTGACCGCCTCCATGATAGCCTCCAGAATAGCAGTCCGGACCACCATCGGGACATCTTCACCATCCTGTCCAATCAATTGTCTCGCAGTGGATAATTGCTGCCCGGCTGCCCTGATAAAATCACCTTTGATATATAGGTCGGTTTCTGAACGAATCCGCTGTAGGATGAGATCTTGCACCATTTCCCGGAATCGGGCATTCGAAATATATTTATTTCCTGCACCCAATAATCTCGCATAAACCGATGGCCTGAAATTGGAAAATGCCCAGTTGGTATAAGTTTCGGAGAAGCCGGGCGAACCGTATTGCAGAATCAGGTCAGCCGCGGTAATCCCAACCAATTCATCCACATCGCGCAGGTATCCTGCCCATATTCCGTGCCGTTGAGCCAGAGGTAAATCCACGCAACCCTGCAAAAGTGCAATTCGCACCCGGCTGTCTGTCTCCTGCCTCAGCATCTGTCTGATCCGCGAAGCAGCATCTCCACCTGTCCGACCTAAAGTTTTACCGATAAACATCCTAATATTGGGGTCGTCTTCTTTTCCAAATGCCTGAAAAAGTGTGTCCTGAAATGGATTCAAATCCAGTCCCCGGATGCGCGCGAGATATTCAGATGCAATCTGCCGGACTGAAGGCGGAAACTTTTGATCCGTGGCATACCGAACCATCAACTGTGTAGTGGCCGGATACTTAAAACCCTTCGCGGATAAATGCAGAATACCCAGGCTTTGCCCTTCCAGCAGGAGGGTGTCTCCCGGTTGGTAAGTAGAAATACCGGTCAGCAGGGCTAAATCTGTGCTGTCACCACACTTCCCTACCGCTTCCAGTGCATATCGGAAGGTCAGCGGATCGATACCCAGCGAATCCTGCATTTCAAAAATTTTCATCAGATAAGGCATTGCCGCTGCATTATAACTTTGGCCAAGTGTGTATGAAGCAATACGGCGTACCTCCACAATAGGATCTGTCACTCCTTTACCGATGTAAGAAATATACTGCTGATCCATCATCCCAGAAAAACCCCGGATAGCAAGCACGCGGATGGATGGGTCAGGATGAGACAAATAACCCAGAAGAGAATCCTGATTTCCGGCATTGATCTGATCATAAATTTTCTGAAACCGGACTGAATCCAGGGAAATATTCACTTCTGTGAGCAAGACGGTTTTCTGATCCTCACCCGTTGAACAGGAAAAAACACCAAGACCTGTCAGCAATAGCAAGGAGTATAATAGCCTCATGAACACTGAAAATTAAAATTCTACAATGGCTTAGCCGCCAAAAAACTCTTCTTCCCGGGATGTTTCTTCCGGGTGATCTTCACCATTTTCACCCCTCTGATCATACCGGTCACAGTCGATGTTAATATCCAATTCTCCGGGTGGCCTGAAAAACTGGGCCTGGGTATTGAAATCGATTTCGGGATCATTTTCCACACTTTTCATAAAATGGGCGAATATAGGCCTGGCCATTACAGAACCCTGCCCCATGCTCAGCGATCTGAACCGGATCCAACGATCTTCTCCTCCTACCCAGGTTCCCACGACCAGATTGGGAGTAATGCCCATATACCAGCCATCGGTTTGGTTTTGAGTGGTTCCGGTTTTACCCCCGTTGACCGTTTTGAGTTGATTGATGCCGGGGCGGCCGGCTGCGGCTTTTTGAAGCATATCCACCATGACATAATTCGCATCCGGCTGCAGGGCCTGGTTTTCTTCCGTGATAGACCGGTATATCAAATTGCCGTGGCTATCGGTAATAGATGTGATAAAGGTAGGTGTAACGTATACACCATTGTTGGAAAATGTAGAGTAAGCCCCGGTCATGGACATCAGACTCAGATCGGGCGTACCCAGGCAAATGGACGGTTGGTTGGGTAAGTAATCCGGATCGATTCCCATATTGGAAGCCAGTTGGATCACCGGAGCCACATCACCGAGTTGCTGCATCAGATGGACACTCACCGAATTGATGGAATTGCGGAGTCCTTCATAAAGGGTCACGGGTTCATAAGTGAATTCACCATCCGCATTTTTGGGTCCCCAGGGCTGGATCAGATGAAAATTGCCCTCACCGGGCACGATGGTATAGAGTCTGTCGAGTACTTTGGTGCAGGGAGAGACCCCCTGGATGGCAATCGAGGTAGCATATACAAAGGGTTTGAAAGTGGAACCGACTTGTCGCCGATTGAGCACGTGGTCGTTTTGAAAATGTTGAAAATCCACACCCCCAACCCAGGCTTTTACGTATCCCGTTCCGGGTTCGATGGCCAATACACCGGACTGGAGAATCATCCGATGATATTTGATGGAATCCATTGGACTCATCACCGTATCTGTTTGCATAGCGTCATTGTACGCAAAAACGGTCATGGGGATTTCCTTCTCAAATACTTTGGTCGCCTTTTCCTTAAATGCCTTCCATTCCCGTGAAACGGTCTTATATGCTTCACTTTTTGCGACGGTTTCCAGGTATTCAGCTCTCGATGATGTGACCAGGTTGTCATCGATCAATTCCTGAAAATACTCACCATCCCCTTTGGCACTCTCCAGAACCTCAAGGGTATAGGGCGTGAATTCAATATTATCGAACTCACTTTCGATGTCCAGTAAAAGGCTATCAAACATTCTGGCTTTCATCGTCAGAAAACGATCGGATTCCATCTTGAGGTTCTCCAGATGTCGGTGTTTTAATTCGATAAAATCCTTGTCGGTTCCATAGGACCAGGGCGTCGCGCCATAACTCCAATGTCGGAAAAAATCCTTCTGGAGCTTTTTCATATGTTCATTCACTGCCCGTTCTGCATGCATTTGCATCCTTGGGTCGAGCGTGGTATATATCCGAAGGCCATCTTTATCGAGATTCCACCGACTCCCGTCCGGCTTCAAATATGCTTCCTGCGCCAACAGATGATCCAGGTGTTTTTTTAATTCCATCCGAAAATAGGGAGCTGGCCCTCTGTTATGGGCAGTGATTGTAAAATTGGACATATCCACCGACAGACTTTGCAGCGAGTCCTTAAGCTCCTCACTGATGTGATCGTGTTTGTACATCTGGTACAGGACGACATTGCGGCGATTACGAGCATGCTCGGGAAATCGGCGGGGATTGTAATAACTGGGATTTTTGAGCATTCCCACCAGTAAGGCGGCCTGATTAATAGACAATTCCGACTGGGAAACGTTGAAGAATGTTTCGGAGGCTGCCTTGATCCCATGAGCGTTGTATCCGAATTCAAACTGGTTAAGGTACATGCTGATAATCTCTTCCTTGGTATAAGAGCGTTCCAGTTTAATGGCGGTTACCATTTCCTTCAGCTTTTGTGGAACCCTGGCATAAATATTCGATGCAGGCTTGGGAGTGAAGAGCAGCTTAGCGAGTTGCTGCGTGATCGTACTACCCCCCCCGGCGTTTTTGTTCTGCAGAATGATACTTTTCACCAGAACCCGAAAAAGTGCTTCAAAATCGATGCCGGAATGTCGGTAAAAACGCTCGTCCTCCGTAGAGATCAGGGCGTGGATTACATGCGGGGAAATATCCTCGTAATTGACCGGAACCCTGTTTTTCACAAAGAAGCGCCCCATTTCCGAATTGTCATTGAAATAAATTTCCGTGGCAAAATCCTCCGTCGGATTCTCCAGGTCTTCGAAAGAGGGTAATTTAGTAAAATTGGTAATAATGAAAATGAGGAATACCAGGCTGACTCCACCCAGTACCAGGATCCAAAGAATTTTTACTAATTTTTTTTCCCAGGGTTTTGAAGGTGATTTTTGAGTGTTTTCAGATTTCCGGTTTTCAGACATTGCTGTAATCAAATTGTTCTTCCAAAAAAGTCAGACCGGATTCCACGTCCTCCAGGCTAATTTCCTGATTGATCGCATATTGTCCGATAGAACTGAGCAAAGTGCACATGATTTTATCCCCTTCATTTTTCTTATCCCCTTTGATCAGATTGGCGATCATATCCCGGTTGCGAAGGTCAAAACCAAAATCCACGTATTGTCGTAAATGGCTGGTAATCTCATTTAGTTCATGGTCTTCCAATAAACCTTTTGTATTTGCGATTTTACTCTCTGCTATCATACCGAGTAAAACGGCTTCACCATGTAATAACGGCATTTCGGAATCAAGTAGTACGCCCTCTATAGCATGACCAATAGTATGGCCGAAATTGAGCGCTTTGCGGGGGCCCTTCTCGAAAGGATCATTCTCTACGATCCGTTTTTTGATCAACAGGGATTCCTCCAGAAAAGGTTCCCAGTCGATTGACCTCAGATCGGTGTTGTACTTGATATCATCCCACATGGTCCGGTCCGCGATCAGGGCGTGTTTCAATGCCTCAGCGTATCCGCTTTTGAGCTGACGATCGGACAGGGTGCTGTAAAATCCCGGAGAGATGAAGACCGCTTTAGGGTTGTTGAAGACGCCCAGCGCATTCTTCAGACTAAGAAAATCGACCCCTACTTTCCCTCCGATACTGGCATCGAGCTGACTCAAAAGTGTGGTAGGAACCTGGACAAATTTAATGCCCCTTTTGTAAGTACTGGCGACGAACCCGCCCAGGTCACCGACGACTCCCCCGCCCAGGTTCAACAACAACGACTGCCGGTCTGCTTCATGTTGAAAGAGTTCATTCCAGACCCGCTGGCAGGTATCAATATTCTTATAGGTTTCTCCCGCAGGAATCTCGATAATAGCATCGGGGTTGAGCTGACTGTTTTCCAGAAAGGTGGGAAGGCAGTATTTACGCGTCATGGAATCAACCAGGATAAAATACTTGCTCACACCATTGAAGTCGATCACATTCTGAATGTCCCCCCACATATTGCCGATGGACACGTGATAGTCCTGTAATTTAATTTTTCGCATCGAATGCTCAATTTTGTATTTTTGCTGTAATAATTTCCCCTTCAACAGGGACGGTCATTTGGAATATCCGGATACATATGCAAAACTACTATTTAACTCCGAATTGTATGAGAAAATTACCGCCTTCCGATTGAAATAATGCCCTGATTGAACCTAATATGGATATTTTTCATTGTATATTTCTGCATATTACAAACAAAAAACATTGCATTTGAGCGAAATTGAATTGACCATAGACGGTGTGGATCTGAGAGAATTGTATGGTGAACGGAATAAAAACCTGGACATTTTACAAGCTTCCTATCCAGACCTTCAGATCGTTTCAAGAGGTAATTATCTCCGGTTAAACGGTAAAAAACAGGCTACTCAGAATGCCAAAGCTAATCTGGAATCTATGATTCGGTTACTTCAGATGAATAAATCTCTGGATGACACGACCGTCAAGGACCTGGTAGCAGGTGAAAATGTCTTTGATCAGTACGCCCAGGGATCCAATCCCAAAACCACCATTTTGCACGGACGCAACGGGCAGCCTATCAAAGCCCGGACACGTAATCAGAAAAAGATGGTGGAGTCCATTGATCAGAATGATGTCGTATTCGCGGTAGGACCAGCGGGGACGGGTAAAACCTATACTGCTGTTGCCCTGGCCGTAAGAGCGCTCAAGCACAAACTGGTCAGAAAGATCATCCTGACCAGACCGGCGGTGGAAGCAGGAGAAAATCTGGGGTTTTTGCCCGGAGATTTGAAGGATAAAATCGATCCTTACCTCCGACCGTTGTATGATGCGCTGGACGATATGATTCCTGGTGAAAAACTGAACCATTTCATGGAGAATCGGGTCATCGAAATAGCCCCTCTGGCTTATATGAGAGGCCGTACACTGGATAATGCATTCATCATACTGGATGAGGCCCAGAACTGTACCCTTTCGCAGATTAAAATGTTTTTGACGCGACTGGGGCCTTCTGCCAAGTGCATGATCACTGGGGACATGTCCCAGGTCGATCTGCCTCGCAGCCAGCATTCAGGGTTACGCGATGCCGTCAAAATTCTGGACCCTATAGAAGGCATCGATTTTATAAAACTGGGCGCTGAGGATGTGGTCCGTCACCGGCTGGTCAAACAGATTATCCGGGCCTTTGAAAAGGAAGAAGATCAAAAATCACGATCTCACGCGAAAAAGTCTACTTTTGTGGAGGAACAATCCGAACATGAACCACAATCTTCATAGCAAATAACCGCCTCAGTCATGAACAAAAGCGATCTGAAAGTGACTTTCAGTGGAAACGCCGTCAGGGGCGTGATCGATCTCGATGGGTCAAAGAGCATCAGCAACAGAGCATTGATCATCCAGGCCCTGACACCACAACCCAAAACCATTCACCACCTGTCTACCAGTGATGATACCCGGGCATTACAAAGCATTTTGCGGTCGACTGATGGCATTTATGACACGGGGGCAGCCGGAACTACATTTCGGTTTTTGACCGCTTTCCTGGCGGCTTCCGGCGAGTCATGTACACTGACGGGCTCCGAACGGATGAAACAGCGACCGATCGGAGAACTCGTGGAAGCGCTGCGTCATCTTGGCGCAGATATTACCTATCTCGACAAGGAAGGTTACCCACCCCTGAAAATTGAACCTGCTTCGCTGGACCGGAATAACGAACTTCGCATATCCAGCCACATCAGCTCGCAATTTGTAAGCGCACTTTTGCTGATCGCACCCACGTTACCCAGGGGACTGACCATACATCTGGAAGGTGAAATGGTATCCAGATCCTATATTGAACTGACGCTGCAGATCATGTCCTCCTTTGGCATAGAATATGAATGGTCAGGCAACCGGATTGCGGTGCCCGCACAAGAATATCAGGGCAGGGAATTTACGGTCGAATCGGACTGGTCAGCAGCCTCATATTACTACAGCATTGCTGCCCTGGCAAACGAAGCCC
This sequence comes from uncultured Saprospiraceae bacterium, assembly GCA_965652315.1. Classification (GTDB taxonomy): domain Bacteria; phylum Bacteroidota; class Bacteroidia; order Chitinophagales; family Saprospiraceae; genus Membranihabitans. The sequence goes on from CBFGVZ010000010.1 coordinate 34,484, forward strand.
AGATCACGCTCACTGGACTGCACCAGCACAGCTTTCAGGGAGATGCGATAGTAGCTGATCTATACCAAAAGTTTGGAGTCAAAACCGTCTATGAAGACGGACAGATCACATTGAAAAAATCCACGGACCAGGCACCGGAGCGTTTCGAGCACGACTTTATCCTCTGCCCGGATATTGCTCAGACCATGGCAGTCACCTGCGGAGCGTTGGGCACGGAAGGTACATTTAGCGGGCTTCAGACCCTTAGTATCAAGGAAACGGATCGAATTGCAGCATTGAGAAACGAGTTGAAGAAGATGCAGGTAGCCTTTTCCAGAATCTCCGAAACCGATGGTTCATCCCATTCTGTCATCGACGAGATTTATCGTGTAAGTGGCCGGGCGCAATTTCCAGAAGAAATTTCATTCCCTACATACGAGGATCATCGTATGGCTATGTCCTTTGCTCCCCTGGCTATATTACATCCTGTGGTGATTGAAGAAGCGGGGGTTGTAAGTAAATCCTATCCTGCTTTCTGGGCAGATTTGGAAAAGCTGGGTTTTGAAATCACATCCCTGTCTTCAGAATTTTGATCTCAACGCGCTGATTGCGCTTCCGACCTTCGGGGGTGTCATTGGTGGCGATAGGGTATTTTTTACCATAACCCACCGCGATGAGTCTTTTGAAATCGATCCCTTTATCTATCAGATACTGCTCGACGGTGTGAGCCCGGGCCTGACTGATCCGGCGACATACATCACTGTCCGGTATGGCATTGGTATGTCCACCAATTTCAATTTCCACCAGTGGATAATCCCGCATAAAACGGTATAGTTCATCGAGAATTTCACTGTCCGACTCGCTTAACTCACTGCTATTCGCTTTGAATTGCAGATGATCAAGATTGATAATATCACCTTTTTTGAGATCCTTTTTTACAGTCGTACTGGAAAGTTTATAATCCTGAGAATTAATCGTTTCTGTCTTCGGCGTGTCAGAACGTACCTGTTTCGCTACCGGCTCAGGAACTTTATCCACTTGCGCGAGCGGGTCGATGGTGCGAATAAAGGTAGAATCGGTGTCCGTTCCGGCCTGATTGCTCCCGATCACTTTGATGATATTGCGCCCGGGAGAAAGCTTTAGATATGCTGTAAATTCGCCTTTCTGAACATTGAACTTAAAATCCCTTATCTCATAATCGTTGACCGCCATAAATACGCGTTCAGGTGAATCTACATTTTTGATCCGGGCATGCAGCCTGTAAATCAATTCTTTGGAATTGAGCTTTTCTACCGGATCAATAATCTGGACCTCAGGCACGGCCACCAGTTCCTCCTCTTTCAGCTCCTCATCACAACTTCCCAGGGCAACGATATCCGATGCTCCGTCGATGAGAATATTTCCGTTGTAGGGAAAAAAAGTAGGCGTTTCATAATAGGCTTCGAGAAAAATATACCGGTAATTTCCTTTTTTCGGCGACAGTTTGATGTGGTACCGCTCCCATTCATTATTCGTTACGAGACCGGTTTCCCCCATCAGTTCCTCCTTCTGACACATATCATTCCCACCCCAGATCCGCAATTTGATCGGTGTGACAAAATTGCGTTGTGGGGTTAATTCCCTGTCTCCTCCAGTACCGATATTGACCATACTAAAGTACACCGGGCTCTTACAGAGGTAAAAGGAGATTTGATAACACGTTCCAGCCCAAAGTATGCCATTCATACGCTGTCCCACGGTTTCATAGGTTTCATTCTCACGGGTAACCATTCCCAGGTAAGTAAAACCATCAATAGCGGGCCAGAATACACCCCATTTCCCGGAAGGCTGTACATCCGGAGGTGTTTCTCCTGCGAATCCACAGTCTGTCCAACTGACGGGCGGGGTACTATGCTGGGGAAAATCTTCAAAGGATGGGTTCTCCAGCGTAATCACCTGCTGCGACCAGATTTGTGCCAATGGCCATAGCGCCATTGTAATAAAAATGCCGATATTACGTAATGATAAAACTGTCATTATTAATCCATTACATGTCCATCCGTAACTTCAAAAAATTAAAATCCATTTTTGTTCCCTTCAGCCCGATAATCCGCGCTAATTTAACACTTATTTGTATACTGTCCATCACAATGCCATCTTACTGTCAGGAAAACGTTTTTTCCGCTGCAGTTATTACAGACCTCAATTTTTCCCAGATACGGGGAGATATGCTGGCTGGTTATCACCGGGTGGGATTTGGGGCTGGCGTGGGAGTATCTTACAGTTTTTACCCCAGATGGAATGGCCACGTGGAATTGTTATACCGTAATGTTGGTTCCCGCAGCAGCCCCTTTTCACCGGATCATCTTTCGATCGATCTCCATATGGCTCAGGTTCCGGTCTATGCTTCGTACCAAACATGGTGGGACAACGGATTATCCCGCATTCACTTTGATATCGGGATGATATACGGTCGGGTGGTCAATTCCCGTATTCGATTTCCACAATACGAAGCACAGCAATCCTCTATCAACGAGAATGATTACAGCATCCTGGCCGGTATGGGCTTTTGGTTCAACCACCACCATGGCATCCGGATGAGATATCATCGTTCGCTGTCCTTATTATTGAATGGAGAGGGGGTCAAATGGCAGTTGTACTATATCAGTCTGCAGTATCTTTACCGCTTTTGACCCTTTACCCTTACAGCAAGCCGTATATCAATG
>CBFGVZ010000011.1:0-36642 GCA_965652315.1 uncultured Saprospiraceae bacterium
ATCCTGATGGTCGGAAAATTCTGGGGTCGCATTCTCGCAAAATTCCATACCGTAGAATCAATGGCATCCAACTTGTATTTTTCCGACAGAAAAGAGTACTCGCGCAACAATTCCTCCGGATATTCCCCTTTCATACTGTCATGAAGCATCCCGGCCTGCCCGAACAGAATACTTTCCAGCTGAAGCCTGTTATCGAGGTGTTTCGCAATAATTTTAAACTTAATCGTATTAGCCAGCCATTCAAACGCCGTATTATTTTTGGAAAACCCGAACGAACGGCACAAAAGCTTGAATAACGTTTCCTGGAAGTTTTTGTCGCTGTACAGAAAGACCTCCTCGATCTGTTCCTGTTTTTCCTCCAGTCTGGACACAGCCAGGCGTTCCTTCCAGGAAGTAATATTGAGCGCGGACACCGTTCCAATCAGATTCTCACAGGGAATCATGTTGTAGGGGTAAGAAGACAGGTACTTATAGGTTTCCAGAATGCTTTCATCTATCCTGGATTCCAGTACCAGCGTAGGTACTTTGTCGCCGTACGGATCTGTGACGGGTTGATCGTCTTCATACACTACATGAAGAATCACATTGAAGTAATCCGGATTATCCTGATGGCCATGTCGTTGCCAGTCCGAGGAACGGGTATGAATCTCCACTTTGCCGGCCCACAACTGACCGCCAATTCTCAACCGGGCATCCATGAAGTCAGGTCCCTGGTCAAAATTAAGCGTACCGGCTTTGATCACTTCCAGTGCGTCCCCATCCGTAGAACGAAGTCCAGCTTGATCAAACTTCTGTGTCCGCCAGATATACTGCAGAAAATCTTCGTTGATGATAGGACTATATTCGTTCATAGATTTTAAAGGAGTAATCGAATTCGTTTTTTTTATCAGAAGAGTGGTGTTCTTCAGATATCAGATTCCACTCCTCCCGGTTCCAATCCGGAAAAAAAGTATCGCCGTCGAAATCGGCATGAATTTCCGTTATATACAGCCGGTCCAGTAAAGGCAGACAGATCTCAAAGATCATTGCACCGCCGATGACGAAAACTTCATCACTTTCAAGGTCATAAGCCAGGGCCAGGGCTTCCTCGATCGAATGCGCGATCAGGATATTGGAAGACAAATAGTATGGATCTTGTGTAAGTACGATGTTGGTCCTCTTGGGCAATGGCTGCCCGATAGCCTCATAGCTTTTACGGCCCATAATCACCGGGTGGTTGATCGTGATCTTCTTAAAGTATTTCAGATCAGCAGGTAAATACCAGGGCAACTCATTGTCCTTCCCGATGACATTGTTATTGGATATTGCCACTATAGCTGATAATATCATGGGGTAAGCTTTTGATTGACAAGATCGGTTTCCAACACCCTTGTTTCTACCCATTTTTTGGATTCTGAAATTTCCCCTTTCAGGTATTTCTCGATCATCAGTCCTGCAATCGGGGATGCTACCGAACTTCCCCAGCCCCCATTTTCAATAAAAACAGCTACAGCTATTTGGGGATTTTCTTTCGGTGCAAATGCAATGAATACGGAATGATCTTCTCCCCGGTTTTCGGAAGTTCCTGTTTTACCAGCCACCTCGATTCCCTCCACAGCGGCCAACCTGCCTGTTCCATATTCTATGACACCCTGCATGCCATCCTTCACGGGACCAAAATATTTCTCATCGATATTGACCTTTTGTATGGTTTTGTAAATTTCGGGAATTTGATCTGGGTTACCATCGATTGATTTGATCAGGTGCGGCACGATATAGGTTCCTTCATTTGCTATGATCGCTGTCGCATGGGCCATCTGAAGTGTAGTAAGTTCGATCTCCCCCTGACCGATGCCATTGGAAAGGATGTATGTAAATCGCCAGTCCCCTTTATTTCGGTAAACCTCGTCATAATATGCCGGTGTAGGATTGAGTCCGGTGCCTTCCATTGGAAGATCGATTCCCAGTTTCCGGCCGATACCAAAATCGTCGAGATAAGTATGGAGGTCAAATAATCCTTTTTCGGGATTGCTGTACCCGTATTTGTTGATCAGATCCCGGTAAATCGTAAAAAAATAGGTATTGCAGGAACGAATGATGGCTTGTTTCAGATCATTGTTACCCCCACCGGCATGGCATCGCCATACATTGTTTTTGTAAAAATAGCCACCACCGCAATAAATCCGTTGGTGGGGAGTGATGACCTGTTCCTGCAATCCAATCAGGGCCAGTATAGGTTTCAGGGTACTACCCGGAGGATAATGAGCCATCATGGAGCGGTCATAAAAAGGCTTCAGGGTATCCGCAAACAATTCCTGAAAACGTTCGCCCCGGTTTTGCCCGATTGAAATATCATTGAGATTGAAATCCGGAAAACTCAGCATTGCGAGGACTTCTCCAGTCGCTGGTTCAATAGCCACTACACCTCCTTTTTTATTGACCATGAGCTCTTCGGCATACCGTTGGAGTTCGATATCAAGGGTCAGCGTGAGATCATTTCCCGAAATTGCTTCGACATTGAGAGAACCACCGAGGTAATCGCCCACCTGACGACCGAGATTGTCTTTAAGTTCGTAGCGATGCCCTTTTTGACCTCTGAGTAGCGATTCGTAGTATAATTCAATACCACTTTTACCTACATAGTCCCCGGCCACATAGGTTTCATTGTTGTTATCGAGCTCAACCTTACCGATCTCCGAAATATAACCCAGAACATGGGATGCGGTGGGATACTTATAACTACGGACGGCTTCTTTGTTCAGACTGAAGCCGGGAAACATATAAAGGTATTCCTTGAATCTCAACGCAATACTATCTGGTACCCGGGACATGAAAGTGAAAGGCGTGAATTTGGAATACCGGATATCCGCCCAGTTCTTCTCGATATTATTTCTAAAATACGACCGGTCGATGTTCAGAAGATCGCAAAGGGTGAGGGTATCCATTTGCGGGTTCAGTTCGTTATACACCACATTGATATCGTAAACAAATTTGTTGTACACGATCAGTTCACCCGTGCGGTCATAAATCAGGCCCCGCGATGGTTTTTGAATCATTTTGACCAGGGAGGTGGTGTTGGCTTCCACCTGCGACTGGTCGTCCCAGATCTGCATATGGGCTACACGAATCAGTAAAAACACAAAGCCCACTATTATGATGCCGGTTACGATCCTAAATCTGTCTTGTGCATCCATGGCCATATTTCCCATTATTCATTTTGATCAAATACGATCATAATAATCATGATTACCACGTAGGATATCGCTGCACTCAGGATCATCCTTAAAAGGACATAATGTAACAATTTTATTTGAAAAATATCAATGAAACTGACTGCAAAACAATGTAAAGTTATCATGACTGCCGCATATTTCAAAAACCACCTCAGATTGATCGTGGAAATGGCTGGTGAAATATTGACTTTATACCCACCGCGCGGCGTAAAATAATTGATCACGTAGGGACGTACCAGCCCGCTAAAGGCACTGGCTCCCGAATGTACGCCTGGAGTGTTCATAAAAATATCCACGATCAATCCAGCGCTGAAACCAATGACGATGACCAGTGATTCGGGGGTGCGAAGCGGCAATAAAAAGATAATCAACGGATAGACAAACACTTCAATGAAAGGTATGGAAAACCAGGTGATGTGCACAAAATTGAATATCAGTATCTGGATCAGCAGCAGCAGAACCGCACGTATTATATTAACCCGGTACACACTCATTGCACCTCTTCCTCAGGTAAGGGAATAGCGGTGTTTTCACCTGTGTTCCAGGTATCCTCGATGACATAGCAGGAATTCAAAGTATACAGGTCTTCGAACAACCGTACGTACACGGTATAATCATTTTCACCACTTTCCAGGTTAAAATATTCAATCTCCCCGATTGGCAGACCTGGGGGAAATGCGAAGGAATAACCACTCGTCACGACCGTATCACCGATCTCCAGATCAACATGTCGGGGTATTTCACGCATGACCACGGATTTCAGGTTGTATGGCTCCCATTGAATAACCCCCAGGGCATTATTGTCCCGGACCATAGCGCTGACGGATGATTCAATGTTGTATATCGAAATGACTTTGGAATAAGATTGGTTGACTTTGGATACGATTCCGACTGGCCCTGAATTAGTGACCACGCCCATACCGGGCCGTATGCCCGCACGAGCTCCAGCATCGATGGTTATAAAATTGTACAGAGAGGAAAAGGAATTGGAAATAATCTGTGCGGGGATCACCCGGTACCTGCTGGGTATGCTATCATCCGGATGGATGAACGACAAGGTGTCCGGTCGGGCTTGAGTCTGTGATAGTTTTTGCTCCAGATTCAGTACTTTGTTTTTCAACTGTGCATTTTCCTGAACCAATGATTCGTTTTCCATACCGAGATGGAAGTAACCTACTGCATTACTGAAATAGGACTGGATATAGCCAGTGAACTGATTGGAAGTACTGAGAAAAAGGGATTTACGTCTGTTGTCAAAGTTTACGGCCAGGCTAATACTGATAATCTCCAGTGCAATAAAAACAATGAAGTGCAGATTGTGCAGGATGAATCGTATAAAATTTCCCATATGTTAACCCGCTTTATTCATGACAAACTTATGAAAAAAGGAGATACTACCTGAAATGTAATTGACATTCATCGCAATGTACGCGGGTTATTCCCAGTTCCCAGGGCAAAAAAAAACGGCATCACTCTATGCGGAGGTCCTGCAGTTTGTCACACATTCTTTCGATCGATCAGGAATGAAAACTTCCCAATATTTTCCAATGCTATGCCGGTGCCGATCACGACCGCCCGCAATGGGTCATCCGGTACATGCACATCCAGTTTCGTTTTTTGAGATATTCGTTTATCCAGACCCCGTAGAGAAGCGCCCCCTCCCGTAAGATACAATCCCTTCCGGAAAATATCGGCTGCCAGCTCGGGTGGAGTAGCTTCCAGTGCTTTTAGAATGGCCTCCTCAATTTTGGAAATGGATTTATCGATGCAAGTGGCGATTTCCTGATAAGAAATAATGCGTTGCTTGGGAATACCTGTCATGAGATCGCGTCCATTGACCGGGATGTCCGCCGGAGGATCTTCGAGTTCTTCCAGCGCTGAACCAATTTTGATCTTGATATTTTCCGCAGTTCGTTCACCGATCAGCAGATTGTGCTCGCGACGCATATAATTCACAATATCAGCGGTAAACTCATCTCCCCCGGTTCGTATGGACTGGTCCGTGACAATACCGGACAACGCGATAACTGCAATTTCCGTCGTACCTCCCCCTATATCAATGATCATATTGCCCTCCGGCTCCTCCACGTTGAGACCGATTCCCAGCGCAGCTGCGAGTGGTTCATGGATCAGATAGGTTTCCTTGGAATCCACGTGGTCCGCACTGTCAAACACGGCTCTTTTTTCTACCTCCGTGATACCGGAAGGAATGCAAATCACCATCCTAAGGTGCGTGAAAAAACTTTTTCGACTGTCGATCATATTGATCAATCCTTCGATCAGATTCTCCGCTGCCTGAAAATCGGCAATCACCCCGTCTTTTAACGGACGGATGGTTTTGATGTGTTCATGGGTCTTCTCATGCATTTGCATCGCTTTGGATCCCACAGCGATGACTTCCTGGGTTCGACGGTCAATAGCTACGATGGATGGTTCGTCAACCACCACTTCCCCGTTCTGGATGATTAAGGTATTTGCCGTTCCCAGATCTATGGCCAGTTCCTGCGTAAAGAAGCTAAATAATTTCATATTGTATTAAGGGCTATATCAAGCTCATATTGCTCTAATAAATTTAGGTTAAAAACTTGATTTTACAAGTCCAAGTATTAAAGACCCAAATTTAACATCAATTTACTACTACTGTGTATAATTCATCCTTTTTCAGGTATTTTTTAACCAACCCAGGAACATCCTCCGCTACAATTTCATCAAGGCGGTCAAAAAAGTCATAGATCCATTTGACTTCCATATTCTCCATCGTCAGCATTTTTACGATTTCAGCTTTCGAAAACACACCGTCGAGGGATCCCAGTAAATAACCTTTGATATAATTGCGGACGATGCGAAGCTCCTGTTCCGGGATCAGCTCCTGTTCCAGTTTATTTATTTCCTGATGAATCATTTGAATCACCTTGTCAATATTCCCTGTTTTGATATCCGTTCCGATCATAAAGAAAGCGTCGTGTTTCATCTGTTCGAGATCCGAATATATATTGTAGGTCAGGCCTTCCTTCTCCCGGATATTCTGCATAAGCCTCGATCCGAAGAATCCACCCAGAAGGGTATTGACGAAATGAACCGGTACATAATCCGGATGATTCCGCCTTATGATCCTTTTACCCATTTTCACCGAGCTCTGGGCATTGAGAGCGTATTTGTTTTTTTCATACGTCGTGCCCGGAACCAAAGTGTTTGAACTGAGCGGCAAAACCTTATCGGTCCCTGAAATCTTTGATTCCGGAAGACGCTGAATGTATTGCAAAATATCCTGTAGAATGTCTTCATCAAAACTCCCGGACAGATAGATTTTAAACTTGGATTGCCGGTAATACCGCTGGTGAAAATCCACCAGATCATCGACCTGGACGGCATCAATATCTTCTTCACTGGAATTGTAACCGTAGGGATGACTACTTCCAAATATGTTTTCAGTCAGTGCCCGAAAGGACAAGGCATCATTGTCAGCCAATGAGAGCCTGAGCTTAGCCCTTGCCCGTTTTTTGAGCCGTTTCAGCTCACCGGCATCAAATTCGGGTCGGGTCAGAATTTCAAACAACAGCGGGATCAGATCCCGGCAATACCTGGTCAGACAAATCAACCTGAAGGAGGCATGATCCAAATGGTACTGGACATTGAACTGGGCTCCATAGAAATCGATGATATCATTGATGTCGTCCTGATTCCGGAGCTGGGTTCCTTCCTTGAGCATCCGGGCACAAAACCGGGAGGAAAGCCGCTTCGTTTCCTCAAATCTGCCGGCATCAAGGACAATCTCTATTTTGACCAGATCTACCTCACGAGTCGAGGGAATCGTATAAAAAACGCATTCGTTACCAGTGGGAATGCTGAAAAATTCAAACGGAGCCGGCTTAGATATAGGCCTGATTGATGGCAACATCATCTCCTTTACGTGGTGATACATCGTTCAAATGTAAGTATTAATTCATAGGGTAGGAAATTACATTCTAACCATTTACCCGCAAGCTCATAGCCAGCGCTCCAATGCGAGCGATCGCCCGCACTCAAAGATATTCTTTCTGTCTGGATGCGAATGGGGGATTCTTGGTATTCTGCCCACTCATTAGAATATTTTCAAGTAAAAATTTCTTATGTTTATACTCTGAAAATAAAATCAAATATATACAATGAAGTTTTCCGTTTCTTCAAACGATTTTTTGAAAAAAACCCTCGTCGCGTCCGGAGTCATTCCTTCGAATCCCATGATGCCCATCCTGGAAGATTTCCTGCTCGAACTCAATGGTAATGAGCTCAAGCTGACCGTATCCGACCTGGAAACCACTATATATTCCAACCTCCAGGTACAGGGGGCCGAAGATGGAAAAATCGCAGTCCGCGGTAAAATCCTGAGTGACACGCTCAAAGCCATTCCTGACCAGCCGGTTCAATTTATCAAAGAGGAAAATTCAAAATTACTCAATATACTGACCAGCAACGGAGAGTACAAACTGGCCTGTGATGACTTCGAAGAGTTTCCCGAAATACCGGATACCCGGACTTCCCAGTCGGTAACCATCCCGATCCACGTCTTGAAATCGGGTATCGAAAATACGATTTTTGCCACCAGCTCGGATGAAATGCGCCAGGCCATGATGGGAGTTTATATCCGGTTTGACGAAGACCGGGTGACCTTCGTAGCCACAGATGCTCACAAACTCGTCAAGTTCACTTTTCTGGAAATTCAGTGTGATATAGAAGGGCATATGATCATCCCCAAAAAGTCTCTGTCCCTCATCCATTCGGCATTGGAAGGTGAAGGTGATGTCGTGCTGCACTACAGTGATTCTCATGTGTTTATCCAAACAGATAGCACTGAGATCGCCTGCCGGCTTATTGACGGGACCTTTCCAAATTACAATGGGGTCATCCCGACCAATAACCCCAATATCCTGACCATAGACCGGAAACCATTCCTCAATTCACTGAAGCGGATTTCCATTTATGCCAACAAATCTACAAACCAGATCGTCCTGGACCTTAAAAAGGATAATATCGGTATCACAGCTCAGGATCTTGATTATTCCAATGAAGCACATGAAAACCTGAAATGTCAGTATTCCGGTGATGAAATGGAAATTGCCTACAATTCCAAATTCCTGATCGAAATGCTAAGCGTTCTCGATACGGAGGAGGTCATGCTCGAAATGTCCACCCCCAATCGCGCTTCATTATTGCTCCCTTCCTCTACGGCTGAGAATGAAGACCTTTTAATGCTCGTGATGCCGGTGATGGTGAAATAGTTTTTATGAAAGTGGGCTTATTTTTTGGATCCTTCAACCCGGTTCATACCGGGCATATGGTGATCGCCAACCATGTTGCCCATTGGTCTGATCTGGACCAGGTATGGATGGTTGTCACCCCCCAAAATCCTTTTAAGAGGAGATCCAACCTGGCCCGGGATTTCGACAGACTACATCTGGTTCACCTGGCCATAGGAGATAATCCCAGGCTGAGGGCCTCGGATATAGAATTCGGGCTACCCAAGCCCTCCTTTACGGTGGATACGCTGGCCCATTTGAAGGAAAAATATCCCGAATATACCTTTTCATTGATTATGGGGGGTGATAATCTGGCAAGCCTGCACAAATGGAAAAACTACGAAGTCATCGTTGAAAATCATGAAATCCTGGTGTACAAACGACCCGACTATCCACTGGGACCCATGCAGGATCAGGCTCGAATTCAAATCCTGGATGCCCCTCTGCTGGATATTTCCTCCAGTTATATCCGGAAATCGATTGGATTGGGTAAATCCATCCAGTACCTGGTACCCGACGAGGTGTGGAAATATCTGGAAGCCAATCCCATTTATTCCTGAAAAGGATCGCTTTTACTTTTACGCAAAAAGAGAAAAATGTTGCACTTCAGATGGCCAGATGGGGTGTCCCCACTGTATCCGGACAGGAAGGAAAATATAGTCGTAATAGGATTTGTAAGGGGGTGAATCTCCTGAATGGTTGGGAGATAGTCAAATAATTGGCGTATTTTTGCAGTAAAATTGAAGCGTTTATGGGATTTCTGTTTTCTAAATCCAAAAATAAAAAGAAGCCACAACAATCCATGCATCATGATTTTGTACCGGCCACTGTGGTCCATGTCCAAAAGGAGACCAATGATTGCATATCGGTTGAGTTTGATATACCCAAAGAATTACAACAGGGAACCACTTCACAGGCCGGTCAATACCTGACTCTGCGGACGGAAATTGATGGCAAATCCATTCAACGACCTTATTCCCTCTGCTCCGCTCCGCACGAAAAAAAATGGCGAGTGGCCATTAAGAAGGCGAAGGATGGTGTCTTCAGTAATTATGCTTTTTCTCATTTTAAGGAAGGCGATGAAATAGAGGTGATGGGACCGGAGGGAAATTTCACGCTCGATTTGGATCGGAGCCATCAGAAAAAATACGTTTTTTTTGCTGCGGGTAGCGGGATTACCCCAATTATTGCTCTGATCAAAGCTATCCTGCACGAAGAACCACAAAGTTCAATGGTTTTGTTTTATGGGAACAAGACCTATGCTTCCATTATATTCTATGAGGAATTGCAGCGTCTGAAAAATGATCATGCTGACCGTTTCCAGATCCATTATTTCTTTTCCGAGGAAAGAATGCAGGACGCGCTGTTCTGTGGACGACTGGATGTTTCAAAATGCCAGATCCTGGCACAGAAGATGATCCTTCAAATTGAGGAAACAGACGAATTTTTGCTTTGCGGCCCGGAAAAAATGATTTTTGACCTGACCGACCTTTTGAAAGAAAACGGGGTAAACAGAAAAAACATCCACTTTGAATTGTTTGAAAGTTCGGCTGGAAATATACTGAAGCATAAGGAACCTTCCGAACCCAAACCAGGAGAAGAAATGAGTAGGGTAACCATTACCCTGGATGGTGAAGATCACGTACTGGAAATTCCGTATAACGATCAGCCAATCATAGAATACGTCCTGGATGCAGGCTATCCGGCACCGTTTTCCTGTCTGGGAGGAGTATGCTGTAGCTGCCGGGCTAAGCTGTTGAAAGGAGAAGTGGAAATGATGGCCAATTTTGCGCTTGATGACGAAGAAGTCGAAGAGGGATACCGGTTGACTTGTCAGTCACTACCCCGCAGTCCTGAGATTCACCTGGATTACGATCAGTGATCTAGCCAGCCCACGTTCTTCCACAAAGTTGTATACTTTCGGGTAATTCTGTATTTTTAATCATCATAAATGCCAAAGCGTTGATTTCGATGAAAAAGTCTGCCCAGAAAAGTCCCGAAGAAAAACTAAAACGCAGGATACGGAAAAAAGTCAAAAAACAAAGCGGTTTTATGAAACACGCTATTACCTATCTGGTTCTTTTTCTGTTTGGATTGGCTGCCATTGTGACCATCAGTGCGGAAGAATTAACCATTTCCTTCCTGATTCTTTTCAGTTTCTGGCTACTGGGTTTGGTTTTTCACGGTTTAGCTGCCTTTGTGTTTGACCGCATAAATTCCTGGGAAGAAACGCAGTATTATAAAAAATTAGCTGAGCTCAACCTGGAAGGGGATGAAAATTCCCGATCATCGTACGATCCCGGGAATGAGGAAGGACCTGACGACGATTATATGGATCTTTCATCATATGAAACCCTTCGAAAAAAAATGGACGAACGGTGGAACGAAGGAGATCTGGTATAAGCCGGGAACCATAAAAATAACCATTCAAAAAAGTTCCATCTGCTTCTCTGGAATCAATCGGAAACTTTTCCGGTGCAGTACACACGAACCCCGGGCATCGATTCCTGCACGGTGCTCCCGGGTCGGATATCCCTTATTTTTATCCCAGCCATAATCCGGGAAAAAGACGTGTTGTAATTTCATATATTCATCGCGGTAGGTCTTAGCCAGAACGGACGCCGCAGCGATGGAAAAATACCGGCCGTCTCCTTTGACGACACATTCATGCGTACAATCCTTGTAAGGCTTAAACCTGTTCCCGTCTACAATGAGGTGACTGGGTTTATTCTTGAGATTTCCAACCGCCAGGTGCATGGCCTCGATGGATGCCCACAAAATATTGATGGCATCAATCCTGACCGGATATACATAAGCAACAGCGTAAGAAATGGCCTCCCGTTCGATCCGACGTCGAATCAAGTCCCGTTGGGTTTCAGATAATTTTTTGGAATCATCGAGGATCGGATCGTCAAATCCCCTGGGTAAAATGACCGCAGCAGCTACCACCGGTCCGGCCAGACATCCCCGTCCTGCTTCATCCAGTCCGGCCACCAGACCCTGACTGTCACTCGGATATTCGATCAGTCCCATGCCGGCTAAGATATTAATCCTTTTAGAATTTTCACTTTTACTGCCTATATTTGCGTCATCTTTTCAAAAAAGACCACCAGGAATACGGATTGATCAGTGCACCAAATGCTGTATGGCAGATGTTTGTGGGTATCCGAATCCAAATAATCGAAAAAACTATGAAATTAAAAGATGTTTTTCAAAACAATGAACTGTGGATCCAGAAAAAACTAGCCCTCGATCCCGATTTTTTTACCCAGCAGGGACAGTCCCAAAATCCTGAATTACTCTATATTGGTTGTTCGGATAGTCGGGTAACAGCCGAGGAATTGATGGGACTGGGACCGGGCGATGTGTTTGTCCACCGCAACATAGCCAACATGGTAATCAGCATTGATCTCAACGTGATGTCCGTGATCAATTATGCTGTGGAACACCTCAATGTAAAACATGCCATCGTCTGTGGTCATTATGCCTGCGGAGGAGTAAAAGCCGCTATGCAATCGGCGGACCTGGGCATACTCAATCCCTGGCTACGGAACATACGAGATGTTTATCGACTGCATAACAATGAATTGAATAAGATAGAAGATCTGGGCAAACGCTATGACCGACTGGTTGAACTGAATGTACAGGAACAATGCGTCAACCTGATTAAAACCGCAACCGTCCAAAAAGCCATCCGGGACCGAAATCTAAAGGTGCATGGTTGGGTCTTCGACATCCACAGCGGACGTTTGATCGATCTCAAAATTGATTTTCAGGGTATTCTTGGTAATATTATGGAAATCTACAAACTGGACTGAGTATTCTGCGGTATTACAGGTTCTGCATTCCAACAAAATAAGTCCATCCATTGAGGTGGATGGACTTGTTTTATTTAATATATTTTATTCAAATCAGGTGGCAGGTCTCATCGTTTCCTTGAAATCCTTTCCATCCCAGCATCCCAGCCATTCGACATCTTTCCCGACTTTCATATAATTTTTGAAAGCATTTACAGCCGCCTTCTTTTCTTTTCTATAAATGGTGATCATTTGGTGACCACTCTTCACGTTGAAATAGTAATTTCCCTCACCCATGGTGTAGTTCTTTTTCCGTCTCATTTCGCTTACTAAATTTTCTTAATATTAAAAATCGATAATGTACGGCAAATTATTTACAATTCCAAATTTTCTGAGGATTAATTACGCATTGAGGCATAGAATCCATCGGCCACTTGTTCCATCAGCGGCAATTGTTCAAGTGCGTGTAGCTTTGGCGATTCGGTAACCGGAAAATCTGTGAGAATAGTTTTGAGATCTATAGGAATGGTGATTTCTACATTCCGGTCTCCCGACACAGAAAGACCATTCTGCCACTCGAGTACGCGGTAAGTTTCATCACCTCCTACATGTAGTGCCAGGCTTTCCGGACTGCCACCATTTAGCTGGTAGGTTCCCTCGATCTTCTCAAAGATATAACTGTTCCACGCCTGCCAGTACTCACTGGTCAGACTGAGTGCGGACCCGGCCTCATGGTCCGACGGAACCGTACTATTCTGAGCAGGGGTAAGCCCCAGCCCAAAAGAAATCGAGGAATAATCACCGGCCGGAACTTCAAAACTTAATATTTGCTTCATTTCCTGAACGGCATCCCCCTTGGTATTCTGCAGAAAAGAAATATGAAGAACATCCAGCAAGGGCAGCTCCTGGGTTGGAGTGTTCAATTTGAAATCCGACAAATAGAAACTGACTTTACTGAATCGCAGACTGACTGAATCATTCAATTCATACGATTCATCCAGGCCGGATAACAATTCGCCATCGTATTTCAGTTCGAAAATCAAATTTATCTTACTCGCCTTGTCCCCGTCATCTTTCTCACATGCGAACACCAATACCATTATTGCTAGTAAAACCACAATTCTCATACAATCTGTAACGACTCCATAATGGCAATGTTTTACTGCCACTCAAAACTTTTGACTAATGTATCCAGATCTGCCCGGATGTAAGCCAAAATGGGGGCAATGGAATCGGGATTGGGTCTGGAATTAAAATACAGAGCTGCCCTGATAAAATGATCGGTCGTATCCGAAAGAAAAAACTGATAAGGGGATGCCACAGGCCCTTTTAGTTCAAAAGACATGCCCGCCTCTTCCCCGTTCTGGATTATGGGATTTTCATCTATCCTGCTGGCAATCGAACTATGCTCATAGACCATCTGAAAACTTTCACTGACGAGATCCTGAAACGGATGCGCCGCTCCAATCGGATAATAGGTGAAGTGGACACGGGCCTCCATTTCCGGATATACCAGATCAAACCAACAATCATGTAGCAGAGTGTCTTTGAAAAATGTAGTCCGGCTTTCAATGGTTGATAAGTTGGATTTCCGGAAAACAAAACCGCAGTCCTTTTTCTCCTTCATCCACCCGTACTTAGGCTGGGGAAGATCTACATAAGGATACATTCTGGGTCTGGGTACAAAAGCCTGATCACCCCCGGAAGTGCATCCAGCTACAACCAGAAGCAACAGATAAATTCTCAATTGGTTACCCATCTTGATGATCAGAACGGCAGATCGTCATCTTCCGGATCTTCAGTGGCAGCTGAAGAAGTGGAAGAGGAAGAACCGGATGGAGAATCTGAGTATCCGGAAGATTGTGAAGAGCGGCCTCCGGAAAAGGCATTGTCTTCTTCAGATGGAAATCCGGAATCGAATTGGCTATCCCGCCGATCCAGCGACTTCATCACATTCGCTACCACTTCAGTGACATACCGATCATTACCATCCTTGTCCTGGTATTTTCGGTGCGTAAGCTTCCCTTCGATATAGACCAAACTGCCTTTTTTTAACTGCCGTTCCGCACTTTCAGCCAGGTATCGCCACAAAATCACATTGTGCCATTCCGTGATTGTCTGCCATTCATTGTTTTTGTCCCGATAGTTCTCATTGGTCGCCATAGTAAATTTGGCCACCTTGGTACCGCTTTCCAAAACCCGTACTTCCGGATCTCTTCCCAGGTTTCCCACTAAAATTACTTTATTGATCATTTGTAGTATTTATGCCCAATTTAATGGAATTCTGCTTCAAAAACAACCGTAAAGGCCGTGGTAATGCGAATTTATTCAATTTTTCCAGCTCAACCATGGAATATTGATCCTTCTGTCCAGATTCCGGCCATTTATCCAACTCATAAAAATAAATCTTTATTCTCCGATGCGTCAGAATCCAATCCATTTCCCCGCACAAAGCATATTGAGATAAAGGAATCTTTCCCGCTTTATCCACACCCCAGGAATGGTCAGGATGTGTACCCAGTACCGGAAAAAGGTAGAGGTTCTTCCAAATATTGGATTGAGTATTACGAATCAGAGCGATTCTGCCATCCTGAATATACACCCCGAAATGCATCCACATATTCTGTTTGACAGTTGATTTCGATTTGACCGGAAGGTGATCCACTTCCTGCAACTGGAAAGCCTGACATCCGTCCCGAAGTGGACAAATACTACAATCAGGTCCACGCGGTATGCAGAGCATGGCTCCAAAATTCATTATGGCCTGATTGAAATCAGCCGCTGGTACCTGTTCGACAATGCGATTCACCAGGGCTTGTATATGATTTTTGACTTCAGGCCGATCTATGGCTTCCGTAACATGAAAATACCGGGAGATCACGCGCTTCACATTGCCGTCCACCACGCCAATGGCCTCTCCATAGGCGAATGAAGCAATTGCAGCAGCAGTATACGGCCCGACACCCTTGAGTTTTTGCAAATCTCTGGCCGTGCCCGGGAATTTACCCTCAAGTTCTTCCCACACAAATCGTGCAGTATGGTGAAGATTTCGGGCCCGGCTATAGTATCCCAAACCCTCCCATACTAATAGAACGTCTTCTACCGATGCGGTAGCCAATGTTTGCAAATCAGGAAATCGGTGGATAAACTTCTCAAAATAAGGACTGCCCTGATCCACTCTGGTCTGTTGTAAAATAATTTCAGCGATCCATATGTGATACGGATCGCTGAAATTTTTCCAGGGCATGGGCCGGTGATTATCCCGGGACCAGCTTATTACTTTATTCCCAAATATTCTGATCTCATCCTCAACGGGTTGTGTCATAATGATCAAAAGATCGGGATGTGTATCAACTCGCTCTGGAGATCAATTCGTGAATGTTGGTATACTGAACCTTGATTTTCTCCTTGAGCTCTTTGCGGGCAAAATAAATTCGGCTTTTAACTGTGCCCAGAGGCAGATCCAGTTGTTCGGCGATTTCATGATACTTAAACCCTTCATAATACATCTGGAACGGTTCCCGAAGTGATTCTGGCAATTCTTCGATAATATCGAACAATTCCTCCATGAACATGGATACTTCTCCTTTGTTGAATATATCCTCATCCCCACTGTTCAGGTAAAACAAATTATTGGTCTGATCCGAAATAGTATTATATCGCTTCCGGCGTCGGTAATTGTTGATAAAGATGTTCTTCATTATCGTCATCAACCAGGCTCTGAAATTAGTACCCGGGCGAAATTTTTCTTTATTGCTGAACGCTCTGTATGCGGTTTCCTGAAACAAATCGTGCGCTTCTTCATCATCTTTGGTCAATGAGAAGGCAAAACTTCTGAGCACTTTGGTCTGCTCATCAAAATTATTCGAAAATTCAAATCTGGACATGATATATAAATTTTAGTTGTTGTCTACAAAAATACTGTTTGTTCAAGTAATTTGAAAGTTTCCTTGAACAAAATTCTCTTAAATTACTGTTATTGTTTTTAATGAAGTCATAATCTAACTGATTATCAGCAATTTGTAATAATATTAACGTTCACGTGAGATTGAATATTGTGTAGCAGTATAGGATCAGCGTTGGGCCATTTTGTACATCACAAAAGTGACCGCACCGAAAATAATATTGGGTAACCAAACGCCCAGAGCGGGCGGAACCACGGCCGAATTCGCAAAGGTGATACTGAATTTGGAGAAAAGAATAAATAGGGCACCGATCAAAAGACCTGCTGCCAGATGGAGCCCCAGTCCACCGCGTACCTTCCGCGATGATATACTCACCGCCAGGATGGCCAGGATAAAAGAGGTAA
Source organism: uncultured Saprospiraceae bacterium (assembly GCA_965652315.1). GTDB lineage: Bacteria > Bacteroidota > Bacteroidia > Chitinophagales > Saprospiraceae > Membranihabitans. The sequence continues at coordinate 16,595 of CBFGVZ010000011.1, forward strand.
CAGCATCAGCGGTTCGCCGGTGTATTTCAATCCAGGATGAAGTGACATTGGAAAATCCTTTCAAACGCTGTTCCTGAACTTTTTCATACAACTCCGTGGTGGTGTAGGTCCTTTCAAATTCGTCGATCTGGATAAAATCATCCGGCTTGATGAACAGCGTAGTATCCAGGTATTTGTTCTTGTGTACTTCCAGATGCTGTTCGTCCTCCCCGAACGTCCGTATAGAATAGTCGTACAACTTCCACTCAAAAGGAGGTTCGACGATCTCCATCCGGTTGGCTTTGATAATTCGAACGATCCGGTCATTTTCGATCAGCTCCAGTTGTACATCATACGCTGAGGTGTCGGCGGGGCGATAGGTACGGATGTAGATCATGGAATTGGGTGTAAGCATCTGTTGGATATTACTCTCCCGAATCTTCTTTTTATTGTCACTCAGATAATTTGCAATGAAAATGATCCGGCTTTTCTCACCGTATGGAATCAGAAAATGATTAGCCACCAGATGGATACCCGAAACGATTAACCCACCAATTATATAAGGATACAGGAATCGCCGAAAACTGATTCCGGCATTGAACAACGATAATATTTCGCTGTTTCGCGCCAGTCGGGAGGTGAAGAAAATCACACTGATAAGAATAAAAATCGGCCAGATGGTACTATCAATAAACATAATAAAAGGAATAAAATACTCCCGTACGATCGTACCAAAGGGTAATTGACTATCGGCAAACTTTTGTACCTTTTCACTGTAATCGAACACTACAGAAATAGCCGTCGATAGCAAAACCGTGAAGAAAAATGTCTTCAGAAATTTCCCAAGGATATATTTGTCAATTTTCTTCATCACAATCTACGGCTGTATTGCAAAGTAGCCATTTCCTTCCAGGCGGTAAAGTCATCGCCAGCGATTTTTTCCCGCGCCGTTCGCACCAACTGAAGATAAAATGCCAGATTCTGTATAGTGGCAATCTGGCCCGCAAGCAATTCTTTGCTCATAAACAGATGACGAAGATAAGCTTTGCTATGCCGTCGGCTCGTGAGCGCAGTGCTTTTCTCATCGATCGGACTATAGTCCTTTTTCCACTTTTCATTACGGATATTGATGATGCCTTCATGCGTGTAAAGCATACCATGCCGGGCGTTTCTGGATGGCAGCACACAGTCGAACATATCAATACCCAGGGCAATATTTTCCAGAATATTGGCTGGAGTTCCTACCCCCATCAGATACCGGGGTTTGTCCCGGGGTAATATCCGCGTAACCAGATCGACCATGGCATACATTTCCTCATCGGGTTCTCCAACGGAAAGACCTCCGATGGCGTTGAGCGAGGCATCACGCGAAGCAATGTATTCCGCAGATTGTTCTCGGAGGTCAGGATATACACTGCCCTGTACGATGGGCGCCAAAAGCTGTTCACGACCATAAAGCGGCTGCGTTTCACGAAACCGGGCTATACATCGGTCCAGCCATCTGTGGGTAAGATGCATTGATTCCTCTGCATATGATTTCTCGCAGGGAAAAGGGGTACATTCGTCAAAGGCCATGATAAAATCTGCACCGATCGACCGTTGAATATCAATGACCGATTCCGGCGTAAAGAAATGGCGTGAACCATCGATGTGACTTCGAAACTCCACTCCCTCCTCTTTTATTTTTCGGTTTTTACCCAACGAATAAACCTGATATCCGCCGGAGTCCGTAAGTAATGGACCTTCCCAGCTATTGAATTGATGAATACCACCTGCTTCCTCAATAACTTCCATTCCCGGACGCAAATATAGATGGTAAGTATTGGCCAGAATAATCTCAGACCTGATGATATCCTCAAGTTCCTGCATATGTACTGCTTTTACACTCGCCGAAGTGCCGACGGGCATAAAAACAGGCGTAAGTATAGGCCCACGAGGGGTTTCGATTCGGCCGACCCGGGCTGATGATTGACTATCCGTGTGATTAATTTCAAAGGTAAAACTCAACCCGTTATATGTTTTTTCTGGAGATATTTACAAATACGGCATACATCAGGGAAAAGCCCAGGAGTGCCGATCCCCCGAATGATATAAAAGGCAAAGGGATTCCAATCACCGGAACAAGGCCCAGTGTCATCCCGATATTGATAAATACATGCAGAAACAATATGCCCGCAAACCCGTATCCAAAACTGGTCACAAAACGCGTTCCCGATCGTTCGGCCACATAAAGTATCCGTAATATCAGCACCATAAAAACACCCAAAATCAGTACCGATCCAATAAAACCCTGCTCCTCTCCCACAATGCAAAAAATAAAATCTGTGGTATGTTCCGGTACATAGTTGAGCTTCGTCAATGTGCCCTGCATATAGCCCTTCCCATCCAGTCCACCCGAACTAATCGCCATTTTGGAAAGTACCACATTGTACAGGCTTCCGCGGGGGTCACAGCGTTCGGGGTGCAACCAGACATTGAGTCGGTCCTGCTGGTGTGGCTTTAGCACATTGTAAAACGCGTAGGATGTGGCGTATGAAAGAGTAGACAGAACGATCAGAGTAGAAGTAACAACGGTTACCAGTCGCAATTTGCCTTCTCTTATCGTAAGGAGGGTCATCACCACCGCGAAAACGCCGTCAATCAGTAATATCAGGATATGAAGATCATTCAGAATAAAAACGATATTGGCAATGGCCAGCAGCAAAATACTTCCGATCCAGTATTGGGAAAATTTATATTGAGAAGCATATACAAACATCAGTATCAGCAGCAGAACAGCTAACGTGCTGTATACATTGAAGCCCAATGTCAAAATAAATACCATTCCCAAAAGAAAAACTACCAGAAAAGGCCAGACACTCAGACCATTTCTGAACAATACAAAACTGAAGGCAAAGAACACCATCGCTGATCCAACATCGGGTTGAAGTAGTATCAGCACCACTGGAATAGCGATGATTGCTATGGCAATTAGCAGGGATCTTGTATTGGTAATCTTGACGGAAGGGTTGGCCAGATAATTGGAAAGAGACAGGCAGGTGGCAAATTTGGCAAATTCCACCGGCTGTATAGAGATCCCTCCTATAACAAGCCAGGCCCGGGCTCCATTGATTTCTGATCCGGCAAACAGCACCAGAATCAGGAAAAAAACACTGGCAAGGTATATCGGCAGGGAAAAGACATTCCAAATTTTCTTTTCGATCAGCAAGACTGAGAAAAACACTAAAATAGAAGCTATGGTCCAAAACGTCTGCATGCCCACCGCTGTATCAAAACTCCATGCGTTCACTTCTGCCCATGAGGTGGCAGGCGTCGCAGCTACCTTCACAAACCAGCCGATGATCAGGACAGCAAAGAACAAAGCGATCAAAACGCCATCATACGTGGTATTGCTTTTGGTCTTCACGTCTAATTCAAAATTTCTCGGCATTCAAGTACGCTGGCAATCGTCACCGGAGCATTTACCAGCAACGCACCAGGGAAATTCTCACGAATCTGCATGAGCAATCTCATGGCTTTCGAACGGTCCACAAAAGAACCTGCATACAACCGGTAATAGGGCTGATCATGCTCCCATTCATGAGGGATTTTCCGGTACAGATTGATAAACGCTCTTTCCGTATTTTCCATTTGTCGCCGATCGGTGGTGAAAAGGTATTGTATCCGGTATCCAGGTAATTCTGTATCATCACTGTACCTGTTCTTATACTCAGTCATCGCCCGTTGAATGTCGGTTGTTTCAACAAACTGAACGCTCTGTGCACTGGCCAGCGTGCTCCATAACAATCCAAGCAGTATAACTAGAGTTCCCTGATATTTTCTCATGATTTTAATTCATCTGTCTTACTTCCAAAACAAAACGACTACGTCATCTTTGTGGTGGTACTGACCTGAAAACCGCAGTATCCGGGTACTTAAAGGGCTGTGCTCGTCCCCAGGCGATCGGCTCCAAGTTCCAGCAGGATTCTGGCCTGATCAACCGTCCGGATGCCTCCGGCAGCCTTTATTTTCAATTCCGGTGGACACTCTGTTTTTAAAAAGGAGATGATTTCAGGGCTGGTATCCCCAAAAATTCCGGTACCTGTTTTGATATAATCCACGTTGTGGGTAACACACAATCCGATCACCCTTTTTAACTCGTCTTTTGAAAGTAAATTGTGATCTGCAATCAATTTGAGCTTTGCACCCTTTACCCGACAAATGCTGGACAGGCTATCGATCTCCCGGTCTACGTATGACCATACGTTGGATTTGACCGCACTTACATTGAGAACAGCATCGATTTCCGAAGCTCCATCGCTTATCACTTCCTTGATTTCCTCTACTTTACTTTTATACGACTCGAATCCATTGGGAAAACCAACCACCGTGACAATCTTGAGCTGTTCACTTCCTTCTCTTTTCCTGACATGTTCTACAAAAAACGGCGGCACACAAACCGAATAATAACCCATTTCAATCGCCTGGTCAAACAATTGATCAATATCCTGATAAATGCTGTCCGGCTTTAGTAAGGTATAATCGATAAATGGGCGAATGTCCATGTAAATATCTTTAGCAAATCGAAAATACGACATTTTGCCTAAACCCTTCCATGACACTGTTTATATTTTTTGCCACTACCGCAGGGACACGGATCATTCCGGCCTACTTTTTTCTCAGTCCGTACAAAGGTTTCTACTTTCTGAGCTTCCCGCCCGGCACTCTCCGCTGCTTTTCGCATAGCCTGCTCTTCCTGGGATCGGCTGGTCTGTGTCTTGCTGAGGTCAGTCCGCTCGACCCTGGCCTCCCTTACGTCCCGTGGTTGCTCAATCATGATTTTTCCACCCAGAATCCATCCGGACACCTCCCGGTTGATCTTATAAATCAACTCCTCAAACAAATTATAAGCTTCCATTTTGTAAATCACCAGTGGATCCTTTTGTTCAAAAGAAGCGGCCTGAACCGATTCTTTAAGCTCATCCATATACCGGAGGTGCTCTTTCCAGTTTTCATCTATCAAGGCCAGGGTGACCGTTTTTTCAAGATCCCGCATGATAGAATGGCCTTCCGTTTCCACAGCAGTCTTGAGATCAGCAGTAAGATGAAGTACTTTGGAGCTTCCATCCGAATAGGGCAAAGTTATCCGCTTGTACTTATTGCCTTCATTCTCATACACATTCTTGATAATAGGCAGCATAACACGCTTGATATACCCTTCCTTTTCCTCGTAGAATCTCCATACGTCATTCCGGAATTGTTCGCTGGCCTGATCGACAGAACTGGTATTGAAAAATTCCTCTGTGATTTCCGGATCGTAGCCTATCTCCCTAAGTGAAGCCTCGCGGAATGTTGCATAACTTCCTGCGGATTTATGTTCGTATATCAAACTGTCCACAAAACCATCGATCATGTTGCGCAGATCGACGATCAGTCTTTCTCCTGTGAGGGCATTTTCTCTTTTTTTGTAGATGGCTTCCCGCTGAATGTTCATGACATCATCGTATTCCAGCAGTCGTTTCCGGATGCCGAAGTTGTTCTCTTCCACCTTTTTCTGTGCCCCTTCGATGGACCTGGTCATCATCCGGTTTTGGATAACTTCTCCTTCCTTAAGTCCCATACGATCCATGATCTTGATGGCGCGTTCATTCATAAAAAGGCGCATCAGATTATCCTCCAGGGAAACAAAAAACTGTGAGCTACCGGGATCACCCTGCCGTCCGGCACGACCCCTCAACTGTCGGTCCACCCGCCTGGAATCATGTCGTTCTGTACCTATTATCGCCAGACCTCCGGCCTCTTTGACCTGTTTGTTGATTTTGATATCCGTACCCCTACCTGCCATGTTCGTAGCGATGGTGACCCGCCCTGCTTTACCGGCCTCGGTCACAATTTCTGCCTCCCGCTGGTGATGTTTGGCATTGAGTACATTGTGAGGAATATTCGCGATATTGAGCATTCGGCTCAGCTTTTCAGAATTATCCACTGAAGTCGTACCGACCAGAACGGGTCTGCCCGCCTCCGTCAGTTCCTTGATTTCTTTGATAACTGCGTTGTATTTTTCACGCTGGGTTCGGAAGAGATAATCATCCCTGTCGTCACGTACAATCGGCTTATTGGTCGGTACGACCGAAACATCCAGTTTGTATATTTCCCAAAACTCACTCGCCTCCGTTTCGGCAGTACCGGTCATCCCGGAAAGCTTATGGTACATCCGGAAATAATTCTGGAGGGTGACAGTAGCATAGGTCTGTGTCAGTTCCCCTACCTTGACATTCTCTTTGGCTTCCAGGGCCTGGTGCAAACCATCGGAGTACCGACGTCCTTCCATCATACGTCCGGTTTGTTCATCCACGATTTTCACCTGGCCATCCATAACCACGTATTCCTCATCTTTTTCAAACAATGCATATGCTTTGAGCAACTGGCTGACAGAATGAAGCCTTTTGGATTTTTCAGAGTATTCAAGGATCAGACTCTGTTTCTGATCTTTTTTCTCTTTCTCCAAAGCGTCAGACTGATCGATCTCATTGAGGCTGGTGGGTAGATCAGGCATCACGAAAAACTGAGGGTCATCCTGGTACCGGGAAAGATATTCGACCCCTTTTTCAGTAATTTCCACGCCCCTGTTTTTCTCGTCGATGGTAAAATACAGAGGCTCATCTACCAGATGCATATGCTTGGACTGCTCCTGCATATAGTGGTTTTCCGTCTTTTGGAGAATGGATTTTATTCCATCTTCACTGAGAAATTTGATAAGCGGCCGGTATTTGGGATAAGCCCGAAATGAGCGGAGCAGTGCCATTCCGCCTTCATCCTCCCCATGCCCCAGTGAGCCGCTATGGATCAGTTTTTTGGCTTCTGCCAGGTAGTGAGTTGCTAATTTTTTTTGTTCGTTTACCACTCTTTCTACCAGAGGTTTCAGTTCCACGTATTCTTGCTGATCAGCATCCTTGGGGATAGGACCCGAAATGATAAGTGGTGTCCGGGCGTCATCGATCAGGACCGAATCGACCTCATCCACGATGGTATAGTGATGTTTGCGCTGCACCTGTTCCTCCTGCGAACGCACCATATTGTCCCGTAGATAATCAAATCCAAACTCATTGTTGGTTCCAAAGGTCACATCCTTGCGGTAAGCGGCACTCCTGGCTGCAGAATGCGGTCGGTGCTTATCAATACAATCTACCGTGAGGAAAAGAAACTGATAAATAGGTCCTACCCATTCGGAGTCCCGTTTGGCCAGATAATCATTCACTGTCACGATATGAACTCCCCTTCCGGAAAGACCATTCAGATATCCCGGCAAAGTGGCCACTAATGTTTTACCCTCACCAGTAGCCATCTCCGCGATTTTTCCTTCGTGAAGCACCATTCCACCGATCAGCTGCACATCGTAATGGACCATGTCCCATTGAATTTCGCCACCCGCTGCCGTCCAGTGATTTTTCCAAACAGCCTGATCTCCCTCGATGGTTACATAATCACTTGAAGCCGCCAGATCCCGGTCAAAATCCGTAGCCGTGACAATCAGTTCTTCATTATTCTTGAATCGGTTGGCGGTTTCCTTTACCACCGCAAAAGCCTCTGGCAGCAATTCCATCAAAATCTCCTCCAGATGATCGTTGCGGTCCTTTTCCATCTGGTCCAACTCGTTGAAAAGTTCTTCCTTGATAGAAAAATCCTTTTCATTGATCGCCTGCAGTTTCAGTGTTTTCAATTCATGGTCTATATCGCTAAGGTACTCCGCAATACGTTCCTTGAATTCATGCGTCTTTTGGCGAAGTTCATCATTGGTCAGGGATTGATATTCCTGGAAATATTCGTTGGTCTGTTCTACCCTGGGCATATAGGACTGTACGTCCCGGTCAGCCTTGGTTCCGAAAAGACCTTTCAATAATTTTAGCATCCTATGTGGTATTTGTTACGTTTAAATTAGCCCGGCAAAGTTAACTATATTGCAGCCTTATATCGAATATTTAGCGCTTTTTATAGTGCCTCTGAAAATACAAACGTTACAGTAACGCATATGATTAGAAATTCGATCGTTTTTTTGGCATTTTTCATTGGGTATCACCCCTTTGCAGCGTGGGGACAGGATGCGATTACTTTCGATTGCTACAATATCGATTCGATTTCGTGGATTCTTCCTCTGACCGGATGTTCCATGGCAGAAATAGACAGTTTTAGGATCTATACACGTACAGAACCCGGGGCGGATTTTCAGGTTTTATTCTCGGGTAGTGATCCTGCAGTACGCGGTTTTAAAAATGAATCATTGAAATCAGATGATGCGTTGATATTGCAATACTTTCTGCATTGCCCCGACGAACGAATTTTTCAATCCGATACGCTGTCTCTGGCCGATATGCGAGACGCAGTCCAATTGGACTCCGTGCGGGTACTGGCCAATGGGAATGTTCGTCTCCAGTGGAAAGAAAAACCCATATCAGGTATCAGATATGTGGTCAACACAGCTGTAGGAGGCAGCTCCAATGTCCTGGCCACTGACCTGTCCCAAAACACTTTCACGGATACGCGGGGACGAGCTGATGAAAATATAGAATATTATTCTATCTCGGCGGCATTGGGTTGTGGATATACTTTTCCGGAACCTGATAGTTTTTATCACACCTCCTTACTTACTTCCTCCATTTCCGAATGTGGTGGCCAGATGCAGTTCGATTTCACCCCTTTTTCTTATTGGAAAAGCAGCACTACTGAAGCGATCCTATTCGTTATCCGAAATGGAGAGCCGATCGATAGCGTAGAATTGACAGCAGGCCAGACCTCCTTTCTTTACAGCGACCTGCACAACCAGTCCACCTATACTTTTTATGTCCGTGAATCGGGGGCTGACCGCGGGCAAAGCGCATTTTCCAATCCGGTCACGGTTCACACCAATTTCTATGAACCCATTCGCTGGATTGTAATAGACGATTTATCATTCGATGATAACAATGAAGCCACTATTTCCTGGTCTATCAATGAACATACGCCCGAGACACTGTTTGCCTTACACACCGGTATGGACTCGACCGGGATTTCTAAGGCCGATCTTATTTCCCATACGCAGGATTATCACTATGGATATTCCCTGTCCTCACAGACCGGCTCATCGGAATATGCTATTTCACTTCAGGACAGTTGTGGTAATCTGATCGTATCGCGGACCAAGGCACCCCTGTACACCCAGGGACAGCTTTCCGCCAACAATTCAGTCAGTATCCAATGGTCTGATATAGCAGATGATGAATGGATTATTAACACATTTGATATTTACTATCTGAAGGATGGATCGTACACACTTCTGGGCACAGTTGCCGGATCAGATCACGGATTTGAATACGACTTCGGGGATAACCAATCACAGGATTCGCTGTGTTATTATGTGGTAGCCAATGGCGAAGTTCACTTTCAGGAAATCGATAGTACAGCTCCGCTTCAGATCCGATCCAATAGAGTTTGCCTTTATGGAGAAACCGTGGTGGAACTCCCCAATGCCTTCCATCCAAACAGTTCTCAATACAAACCCATTATTGTCCCCAATACCAATCTGACTTCCTATTTTTTCAGGGTTTTCGACAGGTATGGTAATCTGGTTTTTGAAAGTCGGAATCCGCAGGAGGGATGGGATGGGACATATCAGGGACAACAGGGATTTGCCGAAGTATTTGTAGCACAGGTAAAATTTACCACAGTAAATGGGGAAAAATATGACAAGTCTGGTTCAGTGTTGCTTTTTCACTAATTTTCTTTCCCGGCATCTGTGAATCATCCTTCTCGATCGGAGCACCGCATCTCCATAAAGTAAGATTTCACTAGCGACGTAAAAGATCACTCCTGCATTGAGGGTAAAAAACCCAAAATCAAAAAGCAATGGCAGATAGTCCCCATAAAAGGCCTTGACAATCAAAAGATTGGAACCATATAGTAATGCCGACGTGAAAATAAGAAAAAGGCAGACCACCTTAATAAAGTGAAATCGGGCTTCATTTTTCCGATAGTAAATCCGGGTCAGTAGAGCTTTATGTAGCGTATCAAAAGGATTGATTCGGATCAGTTCGGTAGCTACATATTGGGCTTCGGAGATATATCCCTGATGAAACAATGCGGTAGCTTTTTTAAGCAATAACTCTTCATACCGCATCCTGTTGGATTCATTTGCACTATGATACCGAATACAATCTTCAATGATCACATCGACTTCCCGTAGAAATGTTCCGTATTTTCCAATCTGATACAAGGCCTCCAGGTATATGATCTTCAGTTCCAGCTTTTGCTCTACCGAAAGAAGATTGATAAGATTTTTATTGTTCTGAAACTCACGAATAATGACATTGAAATCCTGTTTGTCCAGATTGACAAAATTGGAATAAAAAGCGGAGATGTCGATATTAGTCAGAAATCGCATAGCCGTCTGTTCTTTACTTTCCCCTTTTTTGGGAATTGAACCCAAATTACAGATAAAAAATCTAAAAGTCAATGTTATTTCTAATTGTCTAATAATTGAATAGATTTTCACACTTCTTCCACCGGATAGAATAGGGTGTTAAAACAGGTGAATCAAGTCCGACCATACCAGTTTGGCTGCCAGGGAAAGATCAATTCATTTTTTTATTACGCAAATCTTTACCCCACATCAATTTATTACGCAGGGTTTTGAAATATGACATTTTATTGAGCTCTACCAGTTGAATCTTAAAATCAGCTTTCTGGATCGTGATTTCATGTTGGGAAGTGATCAATTCATAGCGGGAATCCAGTGTACACAAATAATTATCCGCCCGACCTTCCACCTTGAATCGCAGAGTCACATCTTCAGATAACACCACAGGGCGGACATTGAGGTTGTGAGGAGCCACCGGTGTAAGGATGAAATTTTTGCAGCCTGTAGCCATAATAGGACCTCCACAGCTCAGTGAATATCCTGTAGAACCCGTTTGCGTACTGACGATCAGGCCATCAGCCCAGTAAGTATTTAAAAATTCCTCGTTCATATAAGTATGAACCGTGATCATTGAGGAATTGTCCCGTTTGTGAATAGTGAAATCATTGAGCGCAAAATTTTCGTTTTTAAACAATTCCGGTTTGGAGTCCAGGGTGATAATGGTTCGTTCATCCAGCGTATAAGAACCTTCCATGAGGTCCTTAATGGAGACCTGAATTTTGGATTTCTCGACGCTGGACAGATAGCCCAGTCGACCCAAATTGATACCCAGGATCGGAATATTCAGGTCTCGGACCAGCAAAGTAGCATTGAGTATGGTTCCATCACCGCCCAGCGACAGTAAAAAATCGTAGGAGGAATCACGCAAATGGTAATAATCGTGTATGACTTCACAATTTTCCAGTACCTTTTTACCGGAATCGATAAAATGATTTCGCACATCTTTATAAATTCCGATTTCTACATCGTATGGTTTGAGGGCCTCGATGACTTCAAAGAAATACGGTTCATTTTCCGGTGTAAGAATATTGGTGTACAGCAGTATTTTCATTAAAAGTTCCGGTTGAGATGAAAGAAAACTCCCACTTCTTTTCGTTGATTGATACTCGCTTCAAAGGAACAACTAAAATTGTTATAAAGTAAAACATTGAGGCCCAATCCACCGCCCCAAAGATTTCGGTTAACCAACGAACTGGTTCTGAAATAATCATCTATCACGTAACCGTAATCCAGATTCAGTGAAAGATACACTTTGGCATCCAATTCTTTGTAATTGGTAAAGGGCATGGCTTTTCCCAGATGAAATTTGCGGTCCAGGACCTTGCGTACGAGGCTCGATTTGTAGATACCGGTAGTACTTCCCTCAATCTGGTAATACTCATATCCCCGGATATAATCCGGATCGCCACCCAGTTGATATAAATTATAATAGGGGAAAACCTCGTTACTGAAATGACCCTGAAACAGGATCCCATTGTGCCAGGACCAGTTATCATTGAACGGATGGTAATAAAAAACATTACCTAAAATTTCCCATGAATTGAGCTGATCTGATTGTACTATTCCATTTCGGGCCAGCATTCCGTGGATATACCAACCCTCGGTACCAAAATATTTGTTGTTTCTGTTTTCAAAAGTATATTCTACTGAAATTTTACTGTACCGCTGTTCATTATCACCCCTGAAATAGGCTGGGTTTAATTCAAAAACTTCATCAGCGATGGTGTTGTAATAATATCCCAGTGACAACTTATAGAAACTATTCAAAACCGGTCGATAAATAAAGGACATCCCCATTTCGAACCGGGATCTAAGAAATTCATCATCGTTCCGCATGTATTGAGGATCTCCGTCGAGCGTCTGATAGATCAACTCCTTATTTGAAGAAAAATAGGATCTGAAATTGAAATTCCATCTTTTTTCCGCATCAAAATACGGACTGGTATAGTTGACAATAAATTTACGGTCGTATCCCCATTGTCCCAATACATTCAACTCGTCTGCATTCCCGGAGATGTTCCGCAGTTTGAGGTTCATACCCAAATTCAAAAACTTGATATCGCGGTTGTGCTCCGTCCACCAGACGTTGAAATTCCGGTCCGCGAGTTCAATAATCGGTATCGGAATAAAAAACAAACCTTCTTTCACCGTGAACAGTAAACGGATATTATTGGGATTCTCCTCATCAAAAAACAAATTGGTCGTGACATCCGTGAACAATCCGGTATTGACGATGTGTTCTTTACTGATTTTCAACTTTTTTGTCACTTCCTGAAGCGTAAGAGAATCTCCTACGTGTACTACAAGTTCCCGCAATAACCTGGTGCTTTTGGTTTTTTTGTTGCCTTCAAAAGAGATTTGCCGGATCAGATATTTCCTGGGTTGTGATTGGGCCAATAATTCAGTTGGAATGAGCACACTCCATACCAACAAGGCAATCCACAAAATCACCCGCCCTGAATATTTTTTTTCACAATCCATAAATTTTCCTTATCCGATCAGGACAGGTTTAACAACAATGGCTTTCGCCAAACTTTTCATCCAATATATCGTTTTGCACATCCCCATTTCCTATTTAAATGTCCCGATTCCAGCCCGTTTTGATCCCTGGTAAGCCAGTTTCTCGTATTACAAACACGTGCTTAACGGATTAAGGTACAGAAAAATATGGTAAATTTTTATTTTTTTCCGGATTATGGTGTGAAATGGGTGTCCTATACATTTAAATACGACATCAGGGATTCGTATCGATCCTTAAGCTGATGACTGTAGCTGTCATCTTCGTAGTAGGCTTTTACGTGATAGGAATATCGCTCAAGGGTTTGGAGAATGCTGTTGATATCTTTCAGGTCGGTCTTTAAAGTAATTTCAATGGAAGGATAATGGGTCCTGGAAACCAATACCGAAAATACATGTACCGATTCCTGTTCCAGCACCCGGATTAATTCAGACAAGTGGAAATCTTGCTGTGCAATCTCAATAATCAGCAAACTGCCTTCTGAGCTGAGGTCATAAGTTGTAATGATGGTGTGAAACAGATCTTCCAGGGTAATCACGCCCTGAAAAGTGTCGTCTTCATCCAGGACCGGAATAATGGACAATCGTTCATTGGACATTTTTTTGGCAGCTTCCAGAATATGATCATTGGAACGAATGTATTGTCTCACCCCCGTTTTGGATAAATCAGACAGAACCACTCCCGGATGGGCCCTTTTCAAACTCTCCTCATCAATAATGGTCAGGAAAGCTTTACTCTTGATCAAAGGTAAATGACGGACCCTGTTCACATCCATTATTTCGAGGGCTTCATCTACCGTATTGGTGATAGAGGCGATTTTGAATGGTTTCGATATTAGACTTTTTGCTTTCATTCTTAATTTATCTTACGACTCCTCAGGAAGACATTAGTCTCCTGCGTTCAATCTCAAACTCTACCTCTGTAATGATTCCCATTTCCCTTTGTTTTTTAAGGCGCATCAAATGTTCCAGTAAATCCGTTTTTTCGGCCCCGTTTTGATCTTTTCCGGTTACTGTTGCATCCTTATCCTTATTTTCTGGCTCCTCCTCTTCTTTTATAACATCAAAAATGAAGCCATTTTTTACAAAATCTTCCCATTCGGGTTGGATACGGGCGTAGGCTAGTTTTTCATGTTTTTTGATTCGTTCAAAATCATTAAAACCAGCTTTTACAGCCTGACTGATGTGGTACATGGACTTTTCGGGCTTTTCCAACTGTGAATAAGCACAGGCCAGATTGAAATTAGCCGCCACATGGTAAGGATCCAATTCCAATATTTTAGTAAAATCCCGAACTGATCCTTCAATATCGTAGTCCTTAAATTTTTCCAATCCAGAATCTTTCAAAGCCTCAATTTCCCGGAGAATATCTTTGTTTTTCCTTTTATTCTTCTTGACAGGGCTTCTCCGCACGGGTCTTTTATATGGAGTGCTCCGCTGACTGGCATTTTCCATTTTCCGTTCCCGGTATTCCCGACTGTTGATGCGGCGATCCCGGCGGTGAGACTGTTTACTGTTTGCTGTTCTACTTTGCCTTTCGTATGAACGATACCTGGGTTTGCGTTGGTAACGAGCGGTAGTTTTCGGATTGTTATATTTAAAATCAAACCTTGCTTCGCTCATGGTCAGAAATACAATACTATCTATCAGTCCAATGATTGAACTGACGACCCCCAAAGACAGGATAGCTAAAAAGATCATCAAAAACCCCAGACCTTTCTGACCGAGGTAAAATCTCTGCAGCCCGATAATCCCGCCAAAAAAGGCCAGTAAGGCTGCCAGGTTTTTATTTTTTGGTTGGCGCATAATTCTATTGCTCTATTCCATCTGGCTTAATCTTACATAATAAAACAGTAATATCATCAATGATAGGTTCATTTTCCCTGAATTTTTCGATGAACTCATTCATATTTTCGGTAATCAACTCAATCTGACCAAATGGCAATTGATGTAGTGTGTTCAGAATATTGTGATAACCCATCATCTGCCCATGCCGGTTTCTAAGTTCTTCCAAACCATCTGTATAGGCAAAAATAATGCTTTCTTCCTGGATTACTTCTGTACCGATCACCACTTCAGGCAGATTTTCAAAAATCCCGATAGGCGTAGTTCCTTTCTTCAGGAAACGACTACCGTGGTTTTTGGTTTGAATGACCGGATATGGATGTCCCGCATTGATATATTGCAACTCATTCTTGACTACATCATAGGCCGCCAGAAAGATCGTTACCAACCGGTCTCCCTGGGTGGATTCAAACACCGCCTTATTGAGTCCTTCTATCAAATACCTCAGATCGGTATAGTTTATACTCAACCGCCGGAAACTGGCCTGTAAATTAGCCATTAACAAAGCTGCAGGGATTCCCTTTCCTGCGACATCGGCCACGCAAAAGATGCTTATATTACTGTTTTTGATATGAAAAAAATCAAAGTAGTCACCACCTATTTCACTGTGTGGTATGTATAAAGTCTGAAATTCCAGTTCGCGTGTATCCGAAAAATGGTGAGGCATGAGCGAAAGCTGGATCTGTCGGGCCAGTGAAAGTTGAGTTCTATAATTTTCCTGTTCGATTCGTTGTTTGAACAATCGCTTATTCTCGATGGCGATGGCCACAAAATTGGTCATGGTTTTTAAAAAACTCAGTTCATCCCTGGTGCGGTATTCCATATTCTCCAGATGAACCAAAGAGATCAATTCATTTTTGTGGTAGACCGGAATGAAAACTTCTCCATTCTGAGAACGGAGGTATTTTGATTTTTTCTGGTTAAATTTTTGGTAAGTCGTTACATATTGCGACCAATTCTTATCGGACCGTGTAGACAACACTTCCATCCCCTTGAAAGTGTTCACACATAAGGTTATCACACCCGGTTGATAATATTTTTCAATGGCTGTTTTATAAATTTCAAATAAATGGGGTATCGAAGCATTCTCATTGATTGCTTCAGTAATATCCATTAGTCCGTGCAATTGATTTTTATATACATCGGAGTGGGTTTCGGTATGTTCTC
Source organism: uncultured Saprospiraceae bacterium (assembly GCA_965652315.1). Lineage (GTDB taxonomy): Bacteria > Bacteroidota > Bacteroidia > Chitinophagales > Saprospiraceae > Membranihabitans. The sequence continues at coordinate 32,532 of CBFGVZ010000011.1, forward strand.
GAATCGACATGGTTCGTATTCATTATCCTGATTTCCTGGTATGCCCGGAACCCAATCATTTTCATCCTGATCATGGATTCAGTTTAGGGTTTTTAATGTGTCTTTCACGGTCCCTGTTCGTCTTTTTCTCAAGATTATGAACGACCACTTCTTCGAGATCTATGTTCATCTGATTGGCCAGGCAGGTCAATACAAATAAAACGTCTCCGACCTCATTTTTCAACTCCTTTTTCTCATCTATTTTTTGTTTGAAGGATTGTTCTCCGTATATGCGCGCCAGTAACCGGGCTAATTCTCCCACTTCCTCCATGAGAATCAGACCATTGGTGCGTTCATCAAAATACCGTACGCCATACTGTTTTATCCACTTATCCACGACTTCCTGGTATTCCTTTAAATGCATATCATTACCATTTTTCTACTGAATCAATCAAAATGGTGACCGGCCCATCGTTTTCCAGACTTATTTTCATATCCGCACCAAACGATCCTGTGTGAATTTTTTTTCCAAATGTCTGCTCCAATAGCTCCCGGAAAGTCTCATATAACCTTTCTGCCCGTTCGGGCTCCTCTGCTGTGATAAAAGACGGGCGATTTCCTTTCCGGGTGGAAGCATGTAAAGTAAATTGACTGATCAGTAAAATATCTCCGTCTTCGTCCACAATGGAACGATTCATTTTTCCTGCTCCATCACTGAATATTCGCAGATTGATCGTTTTTTTCACGAGCCAGGACAAGTCCTCCTCATCAGCACCCCGTTCCACTCCCATGAAAATACACAATCCGCGGCCTATTTTTCCCCGGGTGACACCATCTATCTCTACACTTGCATGGTTCACCCGTTGAATTACCAGTCGCATATATTAAAATTCAACCAGATCCACATATTCAGTGCCTACGGTGGGTTGGGCTTTCACAGACATGATCATATCCAGTTCGGTCATCGACGTAAATCCTTTGCTGAGCCATTGTCTGATGAAGGTTTTGTGCATTACAAAGACCGGTACCCTTCTGATTTGATTTCTTTTTGATTCTATGCTATTTTGGGTGATCAGCGCGAATCCTTTTTGGCCAAGTTTATTTTCATACCATATACCTGCCAGCCAGAGGACTTTGTGCTCCGGATGCCTGATTACAATGTCGTTTTCCTGATCCAGTCTGTGGTGGACAAATTTATTGACAGGGATTAACACACGTTGATGCTGGATCAATTTTTTAAGACTCTCCTGTTTTTCAATGGTTGGTCCATAAATATAGGTCAATTCTGGTCCCCGGTCCATGATTGGATTCTCAATCCCCCATTTCATCATGTGAATGAGCGATTCTTTCGATTGGACAATGACCGGGAAAGATTCACCCTGACGGATATTGAAATCTTTTAATAGATGCTGGGAAAAATGTATGCCATGTTCCAGCAACTCAACAATTGCAGTCCTGTCTGATTCGTAATTGAGCAGGTCTCCCATAATGTAGTTTTTTTGTTTTTCGGAAGACAAATTAAAGAAATATATAATATGAAGTCGGGTTTTAAACATATTTTTTATATTTAATTCATATAACTCTTATTATGAGTTATTTACATATCTATAAATGTTGATGAAATGTGTAAAAGAGAGTGGAAAAACACCTCATAATTCACAAATTTTCCGGAATAAATTGCTGGATCGTCACATTTGTGATCAATGAGTGATTTGTTCTAGCCCGATTCACAATTCCGGTAAACCATTTCCCATTGGTATGTAGAAAAAGTTTTGAAACTAACAATTCACGAAGATATGTGTATAACCAATAAGTGGTACATTTGAAGCCAATCACAACACTACTATATGTGAGTCAGATTGTGGATCGTAGTGCGTCAAATGTGAAATTCGGATTATGACAGGATTTGATAAGATTTCTTTCCACATATCCACAGGCTTAATTATGATGATATCTTTTTTTAAAATTTTAGATCATCTATTATCATGACACAAGAAAAAGGAAAAATTTCAAAAGGCGTTAAAATTTGGTTGTGGGTAGGATTTGTCATGATTTTACTGCAAATATTAATCGGTGGGGTTACCAGATTAACGGGATCTGGCTTATCGATTACCAAATGGGAAATCATAACCGGCACTATTCCTCCTCTCAATGAACAGGACTGGAATATAGAGTTTGATGCTTACAAGGAGACTCCCCAGTATCATAAGATCAATAAAGGCATGAGCCTGAATGAGTTTAAATTTATCTATTTCTGGGAATATTTCCACCGGTTGTGGGCGCGGTTGATGGGGTTTGTTTTTTTATTGCCAGCAGTGTTCTTTTGGTGGAGAGGTCTTTTTCCCAGGTGGCTTAAGAAGCGTGTCGTGGGAATATTCCTTCTGGCAGCACTGGTAGCTTCCTTTGGATGGATCATGGTAGCCAGCGGACTCATTGATCGTCCATGGGTCAGTGCGTACCGTTTGAGTTTCCATTTGATCCTGGCTGTGATACTTTTAGCCTATTTGTTATGGACCATTTTGAAAACGTATAGTATTTCCTTCTATCCGGATCGCAATTTGCTGCGGTGGGCAGGTGGAATCAGCGTGGGAATATTCATTCAGATTTTTTTGGGTGGAATGATGAGTGGAATGAAAGCTGCCTTATTGTACCCTACTTTTCCTATGATGAACAAAGAGTGGATTCCATCTATTCTTTTCAACAGTTCATACTGGAAAGTGGAAAACTTTATTCAATATGAAAATTCTCCTTTTTTTCCAGCTCTGGTACACACGGTACATCGCTTGTGGGCCTATGTACTGACAGTATTTATATTGATATTTTTATGGAAAGTCAAAAAACAGGTATCCACAGTATTTCTGAGTTTTTCACAGCTTTTGTTAATAAGTTTGCTTGTTATTCAAATCCTTCTGGGAATAATGACTGTACTTCATAGCACTGGAACTGTGCCGGTATTTTACGGTGTAGCACACCAAATAACCGGAATACTGTTATTTAATGCCAGTTTGATTTTTGTCTATGTATTAAAGAACAGATAATTTAGGTATATTTGACCACCATTATAACTCAGATTGTACATGAATACCCTTACCATCAAGAAGGCGAATGATTTTGAATACATAGAGGAGGGTCCTGATAATGGGGATGTATTATTACTGCTCCATGGTTTATTTGGAACAGCCAGCAACTTTGATGAGACGATCCATTATTTTAAGAATAGATATAAAATTTATCTGCCAATACTTCCTATTTTTCAAATGAGTGTTCGGAAATTGTCAGTGTATAGTCTGATGGAATATGTTCGTGAATTTGTGAAGGAGTTCAAAATAAGTATGCCACATATCATTGGCAACTCTTTGGGTGGCCATATTGCATTGCTATACGTGCTGGATCATATGCAGGAAGTGGCTACCTTGACGCTTACAGGGAGCTCTGGATTATATGAAAGTTCATTTGGTAATACTTTTCCAAGACGAGGCGACAAGACTTTCATTCGGAATAAAATCAATCTGACTTTCTACGATGACAATATTGTGACCGATGAAATGGTAGATGAAATTTATGGCATTACCTCTGATACGCGCAAGTGCCTCTCTATGGTTAAGACAGCCAAAAGTGCAATCAGACATAATGTAGGTGACCAGTTGCATCAGATCACAGTCCCTACTCTTTTGGTATGGGGAAAGCAGGATACGATCACTCCCCCATTTGTGGCTGAGGAATTTGAAAATAAAATCCCTAACGCACGGCTTGATTTTATTGATAAATGTGGTCATGCTCCAATGTTGGAAACGCCGGAGGAATTCAATCGGATTCTTGAGGATTTTTTGGAAACTTCCAAAGTTGCATCATAGGTTCCTTCAGCCTTGATTACTTTTTGGTCTATTCATAAATTCAGAAATTATTTCGCTGAATTAATGGAGTACGTGGAGTCCTGAAAGGACGATGATGTATAGTGATGGATTTCCAATCCATCGAAGGGTATCAGTACTGGTACTGCGTAACTCAAGTTCCTAAAAATGACCTTGTAGATGCTACATGTGAAAAATAAAATGGTCTCTGTTACTTTTTTTCAGCAAAAAAAGTAACAAAAAAAGCGCACTAACTCACGCACAAGCTTCAGCTCAAAAAA
>CBFGVZ010000012.1:0-32729 GCA_965652315.1 uncultured Saprospiraceae bacterium
CCGAGTATATTGTTCCAGGTTTCCTGTTTGTACATCACCTCATTGGGGAACATACATCCATCCCAGCAAATATGTTTTAACCGTTTGGTCAAATTACCCGCTTCATCTCGCAGCCAGAATCCGGCATGGTGAGGTATGTCCAGTCTTCCATTGGGGTCATTGGCGAGACAGTGTCGGCCCGTTTTGTCATGCGCACCCGAACCGAAAACCGTACCGTCGTTCTGTGCCACGTGGAAGTCATTCATCCAGGGGCGCAGCGCATTGGTCATGGTACGCATACCTTCATCCAGGGCTTCCCTGTCGCTCCATTCAAAATCCTCTGGCAGAATTCGGTCTTCCGGATGGTTATACCCCAAAAGATAGAGTAAAGTATGCGCCATATCCGCCTGAAAGCCCATATTGTCCCGGTCCACGGCTTCGAGTGTATCGAGCATAGTTTTCCAGGATTGCATACCGCCCCAGCAGATCTCACCCTCGGCTGCCAGTTCTTCTCCGAAGTCCGCAGCGACATCGCAGGCTTCCCGGAAGGTCTGTGCGATCAGTTTCGTATTCCCCACCGGATCTTTTTCCCAGGTCGCCGGATCGGTAGCAGAATCTACACGGATCACCCCGTAAGGCCTCACCCCGTAATCTTTAAGTTTTTGTCCAAAACGCGCCGATTTCCGGACCATTTCCACGAAATTTTTCCGGTCCTCTGCCGATCCCATAGCCGACCCACCGGTAGGTGGCCAGATCGGGGCAACGAGCGAACCGATGTTTAGCCCGAGTTCGCCCACGCGGTCTGCCAGTTGCTTCAATTCGTCGTCCGAAGCGTCAATATTGAAATGCGGCTCAAACAAGCCGATATCGATTCCATCAAATTTTACCCCGTTCACCTCTGCCTTGACCGTCATTTCCAGCAGGTCATCCAGTGGAATGATGGGTTCAGAGCCTTCGCCTTTTCCGACAAATCCGGGCCAGGTCGCATTGTGTAATTTGGGAAATGTATTTTCTGCCATAACTGTAGATTTTTAGATTTGAAAAATGAAAATTTCAGTCCCTTTTGTGGAACCGCTATAATACTGAAACTTTTTGTGTTTACCAATCGACTTAGGTCCTATTCAATCACCAATTCCGGATTGTCCGGGCCAAAATGTTTCAGCATCACAATGGGGTCTGTTTTGGATTTGTTGACAATCCTGACCCCGGCTTTTGCCGCATCTTCTGTCACAAAATACTCATCATGGGTAAGCTGGCCATATCGGATCATAGATGGGGTTTCGATATCCCATGCTCCCATCGTACCGTATCCCTGCATCATGATCATGCCATATGCGCCCTGATCAGTAATGGTTACCGAAGCGCCAGGCTGGATCGTCAGTTCTTTAGCGCTGAAATCATGTGATTTATACACGATCCATTTTTCGATGTATCCTTCAGCTTCCATTGCTGCTACTTCCCTGACCGGAATGGGTTCCATGAATCGTGTACCGCGGATATTGGGTTCGAGATTCAGTTCCCAGTCGATGACTTCCATCAATTGGTCAAAATCACCGATGCGGTCCTTCGGCGTACCGTTCCATAGAAGCTCTTCCGGGATGATGGCCTCGTTGACAAGCGACTGGTACATAGCGAATACATCGGAGGCTTTCTGAGGTTCGTAGGTACACATACTTCCGGGGGCATGAAGCATACCCGGAGGAACGTCCCAGCCCGTGCCCGGATCGAGTCTGAAAGCCTGGGAGTAACTGGTGATTTTGTTGTCACCCTTCGTAAAGTTGACCAGGCATTCGCGGATCTGATCCTTAGTGGTGCCCGGAGCTATACCGAAAAAGGTGTAGGGGAAATCACCACCGTGGTTGTTGACCTGCGGTGGGAAATAATACGCTTCCGGCTTGCCTTTTTGACCGATTTTGGCGGCGTGCTCATCGTTGTGGTGAATATGATGGGGCAACGGTCCCATGTTATCAAAAAACTTGGAATACATCGGCCAACTTTCATACTTTTCCCAGAGCCGTTGACCGATTATGGCGCCTTTGAGCTCGTCCACAACATCTCTTAGAGTCATCATTTCGGATTTTCCCCCGTCTTCCACGACGACCATACTCAGCCCTTCATTTTCTCCGGTAAGCGGACCGTTTTGTGCAGGAGTGGTCGAAGAAAACCACCGCTCATCGATCCCACCGCGCTCACCGCCCAGTACGTAATAATCATCCGGATGCAGCTTGATGCGGCGACCCGGCACGCAAAAGGACCGGGGTACCCAGGTAGGTGTCAGTCTCAAAATACCTTTTCCCTGATCCAGGGCTCTTTCTGCCAATTTAACTTCACTCATTTTAATATCTTGGTTTTAAAATTATTTGGAATTAATGATTTGGTTATTCGATGTTTATGTCAAATTTAAGTTGGTACTCCCGTTCTTCACCCGGCTGGAGCCAGATGAGACTCGCTTCTTCCCTTGCAGAGGATTGCCCGATTGGGTGGTGTGTGCCGGGCTCCAGGCCCAGTACGTATTCCCGTTGGCCGAAATGCTGCCAGTTGGTTAGCGCCGGGAGTTGATTCTTATGGGCGCTTACGGTTACCCTAAGTCCCAGTCGAGGGTTGTATAATCCACATTGGTAAAGCCCATCGGTTCCGACTGTCGGGTCAATATATACCGCCGCTTCCCCTCCACCTGCGTGTTTTTCCAATACACCGGGACAGGTTCTGAAATCGTTCGATTCATTGAAAACCTGTCTGTCCATTTCGCTGTCCCTGGATTCCCATCGGCCATCCCACAGAATTTGGGTCCCTTCGTCCACCAGAGGCCAGCCAAAATTGAGGTGGTAAAGCATCATATGAGGAGCGGGCTGGTTACCCAAATTCCGAACGGTGTCGTGTACTTCAAAAGCTGAGATGCCCAGCCGGGCAGATATGGTTCTGGTAAGTTCCAGGTGGGGCTCGAAAACCCTGGACTGGAGCATGCGACCTGTGATGCTCATGGTGTCTCTGTTGTGGTACAGATCAGGCTGGACGATCGAAATGATCTCAGCTGGTAAATTACTGATCTCACCGTGCAATCCACGCTTGCCGTATTCGTCCTCTTCCGGACCTCCTACATGATCCAGACCACAAGTGGTCATCAGACCGCCGCCGAATGCGCGAAGCCATTCTATACCATGGGTAGCGGATCGCAAGGGCGGAACCGTACCGTGATGGCTGATCCAGGCCAGTGAATACGCGTTCATAAATGCTTCGGTAATGTCGAGTGCTCTTTCTGGGACCACCTTCAGGCGTAGCCCGGATCCCGTATTGATCCAGGCAATCCTGGAATTGCGGCCTGCACCATTGTCCAGAATAGATGTTTCGATCCCGCCCACCTGTGCAGGATTTGAAACTTTGCGCCTCCACTGAGGATCACCGGTCATATACGCTTCGGTTTCAGACATTAGTTACGGAATGGTTTCTGAATTCACTTTAATTTTATTACATACCACTCAGGTCCTTGTATTGGATGTTGCGATACCGGACTTCCATTGGCGGTCCCTTGTGTACCTGTAATCCCAGGTGTCCCCGCATTTTTCGCAGGCCGGTATCATTATCGGTCACTTCGCTCATTAACGTACCATTGATATAATGCTTCAGGTGATTGCCTTTGGCCACGATTCGGAGGGTATTCCAATCTTCGGCTTTGATTTTACTTTTTAATTCGTCTCCGTCACCAAGGGATCCGGTGATGGCTGGGTCTTCGCCGCTATTCAATTGGGCTATTTCCCCTCTTTTTGCGAGAAAACCCCGACCTCTTTCTTCATAGTTCTGGCCTGTATAGGTGTTTCTCCCGTCAATATCCGCCTGATACCCTTTCAATGCCAGCGGAGGCTCCTGAAGTTCTTCACTGCGATATTGCACTCCTGAATTGCCGGTTTCCGATATTTTAAATTCCAGCGTTAATTCAAAATCGGAAGGCTGGCCGTCCCGCCAAATCAGGAAGGTGTTGTTTTCCAATGGTTTTTCGTCCGATGTGAATCCGACGATGGCGCCGTTTTCCACCCGCCAGTTGTCTGGAGAGCCTTCCCACCCGTCGAGGGTCTGACCATCAAAAATGGAGATAAACCCCTCCTGTGTGGTTTGTGAATCAGCCGATTGGGCCTTTTCGGTGTCGTCGGCATTTCCATTGTTGCATCCCGTAATAAGGGCCACAGCCATACCCGCCATGAAAAGCACCAGACGGGATATACCTGGATTGTAAAATCTGTTATAGTGCATTGTCGTTATTTTTATCGTAAACAGGACTGTTTTGATTACCACCTGACATCAGGTAGGCGATCAAATCTTTCAATTCCTCTCCGTTCAGGCGGTTGATCATCCCGGGCATCATCATCGACACATTGGACAGGGACACCCGCCGGACTTCGGACTTTGGAATTTCCCGAATTTCATCCGGAGAAAACGGATTTTGAATGACGTAGTAATTTTCATCATCTTCCCTCTGAAGTCGTGCCACTACCGAGTTGCCGTTTTTCAGGTCAAAAACTTTGGAAGCGTACTGATCGGAGATGGCGTTGTTGGGTTCGATAATCGCTTCCAGCATATCTTTTTTCGAGAAACGCGTCCCCAGTTGGGTCAGATCTGGTCCGATATTATTTCCTGATCCGGCCATCAGGTGACAGGAGGAGCAGAGTGCTGCGGCAAACATATTTTTGCCATTTTCAAAGTCGCGCATGGTGGAATCGTTCTCTACTACTTCCAGGGCAGATTCCAAATCCCACCGTTTTCCAGGTCCCTTGGGCTGTGGGATGTCTGCGAGCACTTCCAGACCAGATTTGGATACCAGGGCATCTCCGGAAATTTCATTGTAATGATCAAATTGGCTTTTGGGTACATTTTCGAGGGCGGTTTTGCGGGCATGGTTGATGAAACCTACGTAACTATGACCAGCCTTGTAACTGAATGCATCATGGAACCAGCCAAAATATCGTTCCCAGAGGTCTGGGGTCCAGCCAGATTTCTTTTCACTGAGTACGATGGCCAGAAAAACCTGCATTCCGGGAGGCATTTCCTCCAGCATCCGGCCAATGGTCAGACCGTACTGGGGATTTCGCAACACCAGGTCATTGGAGGTGATATAGCTGATATCATCCGTATTCTCGGCATTTTCCAGCAGCGTGAGGGTTTTATCAATCATATCAGGAGCGTCCACGGCTACTAGAATTTTGCTCAACTGACGGTCGAGTTCGTCGCTACCTGCCGGATAATGGGGATTGAGGTACGAGGCTATTTCGCCTGATTGTGTGGCTGTGGTACCATCCATCCGGTACAGATTCAGCTCGATGGCTCGTGTGAAATCTATCTGTTGTCTTTCATCCAATGCATCAAAATCCATTTCCAACAGGGCATCAATCGCTGCTCGGCGCTGATCATTATTCCCCTGCCGGGCCAGCGCAATAGCTCCTTCGATCAGGGTTTCCGGGTCTTTTTCTTCCAATATTTTTGTGCTCCAAAGACTTACCGGCTGGTGTTCGATCGCAATGCGTGCGGCGAATCGGATAAACCGGTCGGGGCTTTTGAGATGCGGCCAGGCAAAATCTACTGCTTCCTGTCCTACTTCGGTGTGGTAATTTTCCAGTTGTCGTCGCAATTTATTTTCCTCGTTGACGACGGCATCACCCACCGGTTCTGTATCAAATTTCTCATAATCCTTGTGATATACGCGGTACAGATCCGAATCAATCCGGCGTCCTCCCGTCATGAAATACATGGCTCCATCGGGTCCGATTGTACCATCGGTCAGCGGAAGGGGTAACCCGGATAGAAATTCTTCCACCTCAGCACTATAAGTTGCGCCATCGGGCGTCAGGTGTATGGCATAGACAATCCCAAAACTCCAGTCAAACGCGTACAAGGCCTTTTTATCACGGTCTGGGAAGCGGGCATTGGTTCCGAACATCAGGTTGGTCGGTGATCCCTGACCCAGGTTGGTAACGGCGGGTAAATTATCCGGCCAGGAAGGAGAAAATTTGCTATTCCCTGTTCGCCAACCGAATTCGGCCCCGCTGGTGGCATGACAGATTCGCGTCGGACGGTACCAGGGCAATCCCAGATCCCATTCCATGTCAGAGTCATAGGCAAACAAATCGCCTGCCTCATTGAACGCAATATCGAAGGTATTCCGGAATCCGGCGGCGTGAAGTGTCCATTCTTTCCCTTCCGGGTCAACTTCCGCTATCCAGGAACCCGGAGCCATCCGTTCATTGGCATGTCCCCGCGGGTCGAGAATGAGTGGAAAAATATTGTCTTCATCCCAGGCATGGGGATACCGATAATGATCCATTTCAATAACATCGGTATGGTTGCCGGCGACTACATACAGGGACTCTCCATCCGGAGCAAGAATAATGGAATGCGGGCCGTGTTCGCCGTGTCCGTTCATCCGCATAAGTTGCTGAACGTCATCCAACTGGTCATCGCCGTCGGTATCACGTAAACGGTACAATCCACTTCGGACTTTAAATTCCTCATCATCCATTTCATCCAGGTCTTCCGGTGTCCGATTGTTGACCATGACGTATAAGCTGTTAAATGCCCAGAGGAGACCTTGTGCATGCCCCATATTGATGTCCAGTTTTTCCACAGTGGGTTGGATGCTGTCGGGGCTTCCGATCGGGGGTATTTCCAGGCGGAAGAGCGAACCGTATTGGTCGGAGGTGATCAGGCGGCCTTTGTCATCAAAGGTCATTGCTACCCAGGACCCTTCCGTGCTATCTACTGGTGAATACAGATGTTCGGCCACATATCCTTCCTGCAACTGGATTTTGGCTACTTTGGGATTGGAAGAAATATTCGTTTCATCCTCAGTCACGGACTTCTCGCATCCTGTTATTAATATTAAAATGAAGATCAACAGCAGGCCGTTCAAGAACCCATTTCGTCGGAGAATTAAAGTCATTGTTGATTGGTTTATGTGATTTGTCATGTCTGGCTGTGAACTTACGGAAATCTGATGAAATCAGCTTTCACAATTTTTAAAAAAACTGCGGGTAGATTCTAATCGGATTGCTAAAAATAGGGACTGGATACATCAATACTTGCCTATGGTTTCCTAATGTCTGTGAAAGAATGAAGTACGGCAAATGGTCTGTCAGGAATTCTTAAAAGACATGGACAACCTGATATCCAGTTTGGAGGTCAACCTCTTTTCCGGTAGGGCAGTCGTGCTCCCTGTGGCTACCCGAACCTGGGTGTGGATAAAATGGAGTGAGTTGCTAATGTTTTCACACCCCTTTTGCGGACCTGAAATGCAGGTTGTACACCCTGGCTTATGGATAATTGATTTCACAATGTGCGAGCCTACCGCGTGACCCAGTTATTGGGTACTTATAAGTATCTATTTAACCTTACCTCAAGTTCGTTCCTGCTTTATTCGGATTCGAAATGGAGGTGGTTTACGAATTTGAGGTAAGGTAATAGATTTAAAAATTTGACCCTTTAAAAATAGGGGGTCAGTGCGGCTTCATCAGCCGGTAAAGGATATTTAAGCAAAATTTCACTTTTAAATGCATGTGGCCGGGGCTCCCTTCCCATCGGGTAGTAGTATTCGTATGGGTTAGCCCATACTTTTTCGCCGAATTTGGTCATCACTTCCCTGGCTCTGCCGGTTCTGACCAGATCAAACCAACGTTTATTCTCGAAAGCAAATTCCACCTGCCTTTCATGAAAAATGGCTTCTTTCAGGTCACCCTGTGCCGGCCCCAGACCCGCTCTGTTTCTGACCATATTGAGATATTCTGCGGCTTCTGCGTCTTTTCCCTGTTCATTGAGGGCTTCTGCCAGGAACAGCAGCGTTTCGGAATACCGGTAAATGGGCCAGTCCACTCCGTGATTGCCATGCAATGCGTGGTCTTTGAAGAATTTTTTGGCATAAGGGAAATACCCCTCCTCCCAGGGGACATCCTGCATTTCTACATAACCTATTGAAATATCTTTACGCAAATCACCCTCTTCGAATGCATTGATGATATCCGGTGTGGGTACATACCGTGCTTCTCCATCAAGGGGTTGGGGATTGGAGGTGCCGGTCAAAGCTACCAGTTCGCTGGCCAGGATGGGTCGTGGTGCAATATTGTACATAAAAGACCCATTCATTCCATCGGGACCTTCTTTGAATTGTACTTCAAAAATCGATTCCAGATTGTTTTTATTCCCGGTACTGTTGGAAATGACATCTTCGAAATCTTCCATCAGGCCATATTCTCCGCTGTTGACTATCCCCTTGAGCAGAGTTTCTGCCTGGGACCAGTTCTGTCGCTCGATGTGTACATTGGCCAGGAGCATCTGCGCGGCTCCTTTCGTAGCCCGGCCCAGTTCCTGGTTGGATTTGAGGGGCAATAGCCCGATGGCACTGGTCAGATCACCGATGATCAACTGGTACAACTCCTCTTCGGAGGCTAAAGGCTGGGCGGCTTCACTCCGGTTTTTGACCGGTTCCAGATGCAGCGGAACGGAAGAAAAATACCGGACCAGTTCAAAATATGCGTACGCCCTCAGGAACAAGGCCTGACCCTTCAGATTGCTTTTGGCCTCCTGATCGAATTCCACTTCATCGATCGTGGACAACACCTGATTGGTCCTTGAAATGATTTGATAATCCAGCCGGTACTGATTGAGGACGTGGGTGTTGGATGTGACCCCTTCCGACACGGGTAGTGCAAAATCAGCAATATCCTGGTCCTGCTCGCGTGCACCGAAATTGGGATTTCGTCCAAAATAAACATTGTCGGACCTCAGCTCTGAAAGGACCCATGCCCGGTCATTGGCGATGGATCGCAACGGGGCATATGCTGCATTTACGCCTTGTTCAAAGTCGCTTTCGGTCTTGAAGAAGGTTTCGGAACTCAGCGAAGTCTCCGGATAAATTTCCAGGAAGTCCTCGCATCCGGTTGTGAACAAAAAAGCACAGCAAATAAGTATAATATTTAAATTTTTCATTTTTCTGTTTTAAGGCTGTTTAGAAATTGATATTGACACCAAAAGAAACGGTCCGTGGCACTGGGTAGCCGATGTAATCCACACCTGGGCTTAGATTACCACCATCCCCCGTCAGGCCACCATCACTGCTCACATCCGGATTTTGCCCGGCCCAATAACCAGTGAACATCAGGGCATTTTGAACAGAAGCATAGATCCGGGCTGATTTCAGGACTTTTTGGATGTTGTCAAAAGTATAGCCCAACGTAATATTACGGATGGACAGATAAGAAGCGTCGAAAATCCAGTTGCTACTGACCCAGTCTCGCTCGATCCCGGTAACATTACCTCCGCCTACCGTAGTCCCGAACAAACCGTCGCCTGGATTTTCCGGAGTACGGAAACGGTATTTTACTTTTTCGACCAGGTTGAACACCCCATCGAGATTGGCGGTACTATAGAGATGGCGGGCAAAGAGTTTATTCCCATACGAACCATCTACCGAAATACTCGCATCCCAGCCTTTGTACCGGAAATCATTGACGAGGCCGTAGGTGAATTTGGGGAAAGGATTGCCTATGATGACCCGGTCATCTTCGTCTCCTCCATAGGTAATAATTCCATCGCCGTTTGTATCGATCATTTTGATACTACCGACCGTCGACCGTCCGGGCACCTGAGGGTTGCTTTCGAGGTCTGCCTTATTTTGATAAAATCCATCGAACATCAGTCCGTAGAACTGTCCGAATGGCTGACCAACCTGGGTAATATGAAAACGGCCGTAAACGCGATCGATGCCATCGGCCAGCTCGACCACTTTGTTTCTGTTGAAGGAAATATTGGCACTGGTCGTCCAGTTGAAATCTCCGGTTATATTGTAAGAGTTTACGGAGAATTCATGGCCCCAGAAATTGATCTCGCCGATATTGTCATTGAAGTTGCCAAACCCGGATTCCTGAGCAACCTGCACGCTGTAGAGCAGATTGGTCGTGGTCTTGTTGTAGTAATCGTAGACGAATTGTAGTCGGTCATTCAGTATACCGAGATCCAGCCCGATATCAAATTGTTTTGTGGTTTCCCAGCCCAGGTTGGGGTTGGATAGTGAACTCACCGCTGCACCTGCTCTTACATTGTCGTTGAATACAGTGTTCACGGTATTATTGATCAGGGCATATGAGGTATAGTTTCCGATGTTGTTGTTCCCGGTGACACCATAGCTAGCTCTGATTTTGGTAAATGTAAGACCGTTTATATTCTCAAAAAAGTCCTCATCTGAGACCACCCATCCGACTGAAACGGACGGGAAAATTCCCCATCGGTTGTCTGCACCGAATCGGGAGGATCCATCGCCCCGGATCGAAGCGGTGAACAAATACTTTTGGTTGTAGTCATAGGTTAACCGCGAAAGCAGGGATGTCAAAGACCATTCTTCGACCCCGCTGTTGGTACCCCCTTTGCTGATATTGATCCCACCCTGTACGGTATTGATGCGATCATCGGCGTAGGTATCTGCCTGTACTCTGGTCCGGTCGTGCCGGAATCTCTGGTTGGAAAATCCGCCCAGGAGTTCAAAGTTGTGTTCCCCGAAGCTTTTGGAATAAGTAGCAATATTTTCATTGAGCCAGATAAAGTTTCGATAATCCTCCCGGATCGAAGTAGCCGTGGTCGGTATGGATACGTTGATTCGGTTGGTTGCTGTGGAAGGATTGAAAAACAGGAAACGGTTGTCCACTATTTCGACGTTGAAAGTCGATTTCAGAACCAAATCCTGGATCGGGCTGTATTCAATAAACGTATTTCCCAGAAAATTGAACTGTTTCGTCTGGTTGACCAGTTCTCTGGCCGCCCGGACCCAGTTGGGATAGGTGTAAATATTACCGGTTTCGGCAGGGAAAGAATTGTCATAGGTCAACTCACCATTTTCATCATAAATGGGCATGATGGGCCAGGTATGCATGGCGTTGAAAATGATTCCGGTGCCACGGTCTCCGTCCGTCCTGGGGATATTGCTGACGATATAATTAGGGGCGATATTGAACCCGAGTTTGACCTTGTCGCTGATATCATAATCGGTGTTCATCCGCAGGGAATACCTGTCGTAGGCGGTATTTACTACCACACCATCCTGTTTGAATACACCCGCTACTACGGAAGTGTGTATTTTATCCTTGTTGGAGGTCACGGTCAGGTTGTAGCTTTGAATGGGGGATGTCCTCAGCAGGGCATCGTACCAGTCGTTGTTTTTTCCGATATACTGATCGGGATTCTGAAACACTGATGGCACGGGGAATCCTTCCGCCTCGTAATATTCCTTCTTAAATGTCGCAAACTCATAGGCATCCATCATTTCCAGCCTGCCCCTCATAGGGACGGTTTCAAATCCATAGTAAGAATTCAATCCGACGCTGGTCTGATTGGCCTGACCTTTTACGGTGGTAATCATCACCACACCATTGGCGGCTCTGGAACCGTATAGCGAGGTGGAAGCGGCATCTTTCAAAATGGAGATACTTTCTATCTCGTCGGGATTGATGGTTGCTATGTCGCCTGAAATGGGAAATCCATCGACCACATATAACGGGCTGCTTCCTCCGCTAACGGAAAGCTGACCCCTGATCCGGATGGACATGCCATCTCCCGG
This sequence comes from uncultured Saprospiraceae bacterium, assembly GCA_965652315.1. GTDB lineage: Bacteria > Bacteroidota > Bacteroidia > Chitinophagales > Saprospiraceae > Membranihabitans. Next base: position 11,564 of record CBFGVZ010000012.1, read on the forward strand.
TCTTCCAGAAGTCTGTCTGATCTGCACACCGGCCAGTCTTCCCTGCAGTTTTTGAGACATCTGTGCTACCGGTAAGTCCTTGAATTCCTTGCTTCCGATGGTCTGGACTGAACCTGAAATGGCTTTTTTAATTTGGCTGCCGTAACCCACGACGACTACTTCCTCAAGTAACTGAGCATCCGTTTCCAGTACAATAGACAGGGTTGTCTGCCCATCTACCGGAACCTCCCGGGACTGGTATCCAATATAGGATACGACCAGGATAGCGTCAGCTTCCACATCCAGGGTAAAATTACCGTTAAAATCGGTGGTCGTACCGGTACTTGTTCCTTTGACCTGGATATTAACACCGATCAGGGGCTCTCCTTCTGTGTCCTGTACTGTTCCGGTCAATGTATATGGCTGGAGATATTCTTCAGCCGTCAAATCATGCAGAAGGGTCTCTGCAAAGGTTTGCGTCCACAGACTGATATTCATCAAGAGGACCACAATTAAAAACTTGTCAAATTGTTTCATATAAATGGTAAATTTAATTGTTAAGTAATAGGTCCAAAGCAGCGCCTCAGATAATTGACTTTCATTCAATTTTGGCTTTGGCTGAAAGTAAATATTTGGATTGCTATTGGTTAGTAAAATATTTAGGTAATAATAGACAAAAAAGTCTTCAGTGGTTTCATACACTTGCCTAATCAGGAATAATTTTATCCGTCCTAATGAATATTTAAACAGTATTAAGGCTGGAATTTAACCCGGACTATTCATGGTATTTGCTTTATTTAGATGAGAGGCCTGACCGAATGTAGTCGAAGACCAAAGATGCTCTAGCCATCTTTGATGAGGGACCTAAATGTCCCGATTTAGGGCGCCAGGCTCCGGCATAGTGAACTATTTCAGGGGGTTCGCAGGAAAAGCGAAGTGAGGAATTGGCCCGGATAACATGATATATCCCCGCTACCTCCGCTTCCGGCCATTCGAGCTATAATTACATTGCAGACATTTGAAGACAATAAACAGGTGGAATCCCATACCCGGTCACCCTATCCAAATGATACCGTGGGCTCCTGGGGTTTTCTGACAGTGGAACTGATCCCTGGTAGAAAGTATATTTTGTGGTAGGCGTTTTCGGATTAATCAATATTAACCTTTATCCGCATGGGTTGGTCCGTGTCCAACGGTCCTCTCATTCTTCGTTTTCCAATTCAAAAAACTCTTTCTGACAATTTGGGCAATAGTGCCGGTTGTTATCATTTTTCAACTGGATGCCAGTGATGTTTTCCTGGACAAACTCTTCGATGAATGCTTTCTTATGATCATTGGGTCCATGGATATCTGCTTTGGTCCGGTCCTCGATGTAGGTCATATATTCGTTATAATAGGCCAGGTCATCCCAGCAATAGGGGCAAATACCATGTTGAATCAATTCCTTATCACTAAATATGATTCTATTTTTGATTTTCTGTGGCATAATGGTGGTATTTAGAGTGGTTAATCCGGATTACGTCGAGGCGTAAAACCTATGTTAATAACTGGAACAAATCCGCAATTTGTTCATCCGACCCAGTTATTATGTTTATTTTAACCCGGTCAGTGGCAGGCTGGAAGGTGCACAAGGGTCATCATTTTTTTTCGGCAGCGGGATCGAATTACGAATTCGGAATATATGTTAAAGTAAATTTGTGTAACAATATCAGGCAATTGTACAAAGTTAGAGTATGGAATTTTTGATAAAACCAGGTAGAAAATGAGCCTATGAAACTAAACTTTACACTTAAACTTATTTCTTTCATTTACCACGAAACGACCGCAGAAGAAAATGCCGTTCTGATCAATCAGATTCTCAGCGACGGCCCTACGGAGGAAACGTTTCAGAAATTAATGGAATCGAAAGAAATGCTGGATACCGTAGTGATGCGACCCGGCAGAGAATCTGTAGAACGAATACTGACATTTAGCAGGCAGGAATTTGAAAAATGTGAATCTTAAAATTTGACACTAAAGTCAAAAATATTTTTTGCTGTCAACTTTTTTCTATACCTTTGACGATAATTATTACAGCGATTACTTACTCAAAAGGTCTTTAAAAAAGAAGAAAGCTTAATGTCAGATTCAAAAGAGGCAAAATTAAAAGCCTTAAAAATGACGATGGATCGTCTCGAAAAAACCTACGGGAAAGGGGCGATTATGCGGATGGGTGACACACCGGTAGTGGAAGTGGAAGTCATTCCGAGCGGATCTTTGGGTCTGGATATTGCGTTGGGTATCAACGGATACCCCCGTGGACGAGTAATTGAAATATATGGTCCGGAATCCTCTGGAAAAACGACATTGGCCATTCATGCCATAGCAGAATGTCAGCGTAAAGGTGGAATTGCGGCATTTATTGATGCCGAGCATGCTTTTGATCGTAATTATGCGCAGGCATTGGGTGTGGATACTGAAAATCTCCTGATTTCCCAGCCAGATAACGGTGAACAGGCATTGGAGATTACAGAAAACCTCATCCGGTCTGGTGCCATCGACATTATAGTGATCGATTCGGTTGCAGCATTGACTCCTCGTTCCGAAATAGAAGGCGAAATGGGAGATTCCAAAATGGGCTTGCAGGCCAGATTGATGTCCCAGGCTTTGCGGAAGCTGACCAGTACAATAGGCCGTACGGGTTGTTGCTGTATGTTTATCAATCAGCTCAGAGAGAAAATCGGTGTACTGTTTGGTAATCCGGAAACGACAACAGGGGGAAATGCCCTAAAGTTTTATGCGTCTCAGCGACTTGACATTCGCAGAAAAGGAGCACCCATAAAAGATAAAGAAGGGAATATCCTCGGCAATACGGTAAAGGTAAAAGTCGTTAAGAATAAACTTGCCCCACCGTTTAGGGTGGCAGAGTTTGATATATTGTACGGAGAAGGTATTTCCAAGGAGGGTGAGATCGTAGATTTGGGGTCAGAACTTGGTATTCTGTCTAAAGCCGGCTCCTGGTATAGCTACGGGGATACCAAAATTGCACAGGGCCGGGAAGCCGCAAAGCAGTTTATGATTGACAATCCGGAGGTAGCAGAGGAAGTAGAACAGAAAATTAAAGCGGAGATTACCGGTAAAGTGATGATACATGAAGACGAGGAGGAAGATTGAGGAGATTTAAAATATAAGGACTAGATTCCTATCTTTTTGTTTCTTTTGGGGTTTAGCTTTGGGGGTTGGATGCTTATCCAACCTCCATTTTTTTTGTCCCTTCCTGAAGTCACGCTGTGTAGATTTTTTCTACGGTTCAAATCCATTTTTGACGATATAATTCAGCCCCATCACTCAGTGTTACAATTCAGGTTATAAAAAATTTTTAGAATTAAGATCTTCCTGCTATATTTCGGGAAAAGTAAACAAATGCAACAAATTTACCTGCTACCCATGCTGATGTTTGTATTCCTCGTTTCTGCGTCAGCACAAAAACCTGAAGATACCGAAGTGTGGGAACCCGAACCAGAAATTGTATCGCCCGGATATTCATACGCCAGTCCACCTTCAGATGCGATCGTACTTTTTTCTGAGAATGATCTCAGCCAATGGTCTAATAAAGACGGGGAACAGGCCCCCTGGAGCGTTGAAGGCGATTATTTTACCGTAAAGCCTGGAACGGGCGGAATCCAAACCAAACAATTATTTACCGATTTTCAATTACATATCGAATGGCGTCCCCCTATGGTCATTCAGGGAGAAAGTCAGGGACGGGGGAACAGTGGAATTTTTCTACAGGGGAAATACGAACTTCAGGTACTTGATTCCTACAACAACCGAACCTACTCCAATGGTCAGGCGGCCAGTATTTACAAGCAGCACATTCCACTGGTCAATGCAATGCACGGTCCTGGGGTATGGAATAGCTATGATGTGATCTATACGGCTCCCCGATTCCGAAAAAACGGAGAACTGGAGTCTCCTGCCTATGTAACCGTATTGCACAATGGTGTTCTGGTTCAGAACCATGTTGAAATCAAAGGAGGCACCGTGTATATCGGCCAACCCTCTTATGAGGCGCATGGACCGGGTCCTATCATGCTTCAGGATCATGGAAACCCGGTGAGTTTCCGGAATATCTGGATTCGGGAATTGTAATTTCCGACATGATTTTCAGAGTTTGCTTCATCAGTTCTTTTCATCCTTGAACCAAAGATCAGGGAAATATATCCTACTTCAATTTTAAAAAATTGAATGTTATTGTATTATCTTTAACACCCTTAACAATCCAGGCTAATAAATTTAAGTCTGAGCGCTTACAATTTAATATGTTTAAATCTGAATATAATGCATAGCAAAATACTAGTCATTGGAATCGTAGTAACTCTGTTACTAACCTGTTTTGGTTGTGGACCCAATCAAAGGGAAGGAGATCCGAAGGTACTGGTTTTCTCCAAAACTATGGGATTCCGACACGGCAACATTGAAGCGGCTACCCAAGATATTATAGCATTGAGTCAACGGAAAGGATTTTCTGTGGATACATCTGAAAACGCTGCATTATTTACTGATGAAACGCTCAGTCAGTATTCGGCGGTCATATTTTTGAATACTACGGGAGATATTTTAAATACCAATCAGGAAATTGCCTTTGAGCGTTATATTCAGGCCGGTGGTGGTTTTGTAGGAATACATGCAGCCTCGGATACCGAGTACGATTGGAAATGGTATGGCAGGCTGGTGGGGGCCTACTTCAAAAGTCATCCGCAACAGCAAAATGCGGATCTGGTGATCCATCCCGACAGTCGATTTCCTCTGCTCGATTCGTTTCCGAATCCCTGGAACCGCAAAGATGAATGGTACAATTTCCGGGAAGTCCCCGATCATGTGAATGTGTTGGTCAGCATTGATGAATCTTCTTATGAAGGGGGCGAAAATGGTCACAACCATCCCATGGTATGGTATCATGATTACGATGGCGGTCGGGCTTTTTATATGGAACCCGGACATACGGAGGAATCCTTCAAAGAGCCACTTTTTCTCGATTTATTATACGCCGGTATCCAGTATGCCATCGGAGATAATAAGGTGCTGAATTACGACAATGCCACCTCAATTTTCCAACCGGAAGAGAACAGGTTTAGTAAAGTGCATTTGGCAGGGGGCTTCGATGAACCAACGGAGATGACCATATTGCCGGATCATTCCATCCTCATTGCGGAACGAAAAGGGGGATTAAAACATTTCGACCCGCAATCCGGTCAGATTAAACAAATTCACAAATTTGAGGTGTATCACCGGACGGATGTGAAGGGCGTCAATGTTGAAATGGGGTTTATGGGGATAAAAGCGGATCCGGACTTTGCCAGCAATCATTGGGTTTATGTGTTTTACTCACCACCGGAGCCGTCTGTAGACCGGCTTTCGAGGTTTAAATTTGAGAATGGTGAATGGGATGTATCATCCGAGCAAGTGATCCTGGATGTAGAAACAGACCGCGATATTTGTTGTCATACCGGAGGCTCGATCGCTTTTGACAGCGAGGGCAATCTGTATGTGTCCACAGGGGATAATTCCACTCCATTCGATGAAAAAAATCCTGAAACCGGCAAGAACTTCCCGATCAACCTGCACGGATATTCACCGACGGATGACCGACCGGGTTTTTACAATTACGATGCCCGAAGGACTTCGGGTAACACCAATGATCTGAGAGGTAAAATACTGCGCATTAAAGTTCAGGAAGATGGCAGCTATACAATACCGGATGGAAACTTATTTGAAGAAGGAAGGGATAAGACCAGGCCGGAAATATATGTTATGGGAAACCGGAATCCCTACCGGATTTCGGTCGATCAGAAGACAGGATATTTGTACTGGGGGGAAGTGGGTCCAGATGCTCGCAATGACAGCCTCGATACGCGAGGACCTAAAGGATATGACGAAGTCAATCAGGCCCGGGAAGCAGGTAATTTCGGCTGGCCGTATTTCGTGGGAGATAATTACGCTTACTGGCAGTACGATTACAATACCGGAGAATCTCAGTTCCAGTTTGATCCGGAACATCCGGTGAACAATTCCAGAAACAATACCGGACTGACGGATCTTCCTCCTGCAGTCCCTGCATTTATATATTATCCTTATAATGTATCCAGTGAATTTCCCATCCTTAAATCCGGAGGTCGTAATGCGATGGCCGGACCGGTTTATTACCGGGAATTTTATCCGGCAGAAAGTCGGCTGCCGGAATATTTTGATGAAAAACTTTTTATTTATGACTGGATACGGAATTGGATCATGGTAGTTTCCATGGATGGGGAGGGCGATCTGCTGAGGATTGATCCTTTTATGCCCAATACCACATTTTACAATCTTATTGATATGGAAGTAGGCCCGGATGGCACCCTTTACATTCTGGAATACGGAACAGGCTGGTTTACGAAAAATGACAATTCCGGGCTATATAAATTGACTTACAATCCTGGAAACCGGCCGCCGCAGGCATCACTGGAAGTGGAATCTCTGGCAGGTCCGGTACCTTTCGACCTGAAGATGAATGCCAGTCAATCTACTGATCCTGATCAGGATGCCCTGACTTATTCATGGTTTCTGAACGATGAACTATTGAGCACGACGGAAGAACCTACCCTTGAGCATACCATCTCGGAGCCGGGTGTTTATTCGGTGTATGTGACGGTAGATGACGGACAGGACGCCACGGCAAATAGCGGACGTAAAACCATTATTACCGGAAACAGTCGGCCCATGGTGGAAATAGATCTTGAAGGGAATCGTCAATTTTATTTTGATAATGAACCGATCCGTTATACGGTCCATGTGAGCGATGCGGAGGATGGCAGTTTTGACGATGGCAACCTGGATCCTTCCAGGCTAAGTATCCGGACCGAATATTTGCAGGGATTGGATCTGGCCGCCACGACCCTGGGGCATCAGGAATACATCGACCCGGAACTGGAGGTGGAATCCATCATTGCCGGGAGTGATTGTGCGTCCTGCCATAAGAAGGATGAAAAGTCAATCGGTCCTTCCTATATGGATGTTGCTGTGAAATACAAAGACAATCCAGGAGCAGAAGAATACCTGGTCGAAAAGATAAAAAAAGGCGGTAGTGGGGTCTGGGGAGAAGTGGCTATGGCTGCGCATCCTGATATGAATGACAGCGATGTGCACAAAATCGTGGCCTGGATCAGAGGATTGGCTGAAGAAAAAGCGGAACAGGTCAGACACGACCGCAAAGGTCGGATCGTGCCATCGCGGGAGTTTAAACTTACAGACGATGGCACCTTCGTACTTCAGGCTTCCTATACGGACGCCGGTGGCCCTGGCACTGAAACGCTAACGGGTCAAAACACGGTCTATCTCAGCAGGCCTGTGATTTATCTTTATCAGGCCACTTCCGTAGATGGCGCAACCGCTGGTAATTACCAGGGAACCGATTATCTAATGCTCAATAATCCAACAGCTTCGGCAAACCTGGGCGCTATAGACTTCACCGGTGTGCGCCGGATGGAACTCACCTATACCCCCACAGCAGAAGGTGAGGGGTCGACAGAAATTTCATTGCATCAAGGTTCTATTGACGGTCCGGAAATATCCCGGAGTAAAACCTCTGCAAATGCAAAAATGGGACAATCCGAAACCGTCGGATTCAGAGTCGATAAGGATTTTCGTGCGCCCCAGGAAGCCGTATGGTTAGTGGCAAAAAGAGCAGAGGATGCTCCCGTTATTGTATTGGTGGAACTGAAGCTTAAGTCCTGAGAAACTCGACGTAAATACGGCAAAACTGGCATTATGATATTTCTTTTTCATGCACTTGTGACCTGTGGTTACTTGGCAGCTTGTGAAAAAATTTGTAATTTGACCAAATGGTGTGGAAACAGAATATATATCTCATTTTCATTCTTTTCATCTGGAATGTCACATCGGTCTGTGCCCAACTCAATGCTCCGGAGAGAATATTCCTCGATTCGATTCCGATTTATCCCGAATTTGGATTTGAAACGGATGACGGCTATATCATAGGAGGGGAGGAAGAAAGTTGTCATCGTGCCACGCTTTGGAAACTGGATAAGGATTTCAATAGGATAAACAAGCGACCTCTTCGGCACCAATTTTATGAGATCAGTGAGGTGATTGATATGAAATGGCAGGATTCTACTCTGGAAGTATTGACTCGACAACTCCAATATGAGGATGCAGGGGGAGACGATGGAGTGAAATGGTATGCTTTGAATGCCGATTTTGAAATCCTGGATTCCCTGTATATACCGGGGGTTGAAGGATTTGACGGAGTGATGACCGATTCGTTCTGGGTTATGAAAACCTGGCAAGGCAGCCTCACCTGGCTGAATAAAGAGAACGGTCAGATTGTGCATAAAATTCCTTTTTCTGTTGGTGACAATGACCTGACTTTTTACGGTAACGACCTTTTATCGTGGAAGAACCATGATCTTTTCCGGGTCGGTTCAGATTTTGAGGTAGACACCATTCGTTTCCCTGAACCCATTCTGGATATTGCTACGGATTCCAACCATATTTATATTCTCACCGAAGATCAAATCAGAAAACTAACCTGGGAGACTGGAATGATGATAACAGACTCTATTCCATCTCCGAAAGGGGCACGTTCCTTATTGCCCTCAAATTCTACATTAGTGGTGATCACAGATGGGAATGCAATTTATTTTTTCAATTATGAGCTTCTGCAAACTTCACAGGTTCAGTTGTATAGTGATTCGGCTCATAAGGAAGAATTGCATTACATAGCTTTGGGCGACGGCAGTATTCTCCGGCTGGGTGTAACCCAACTCATAACGGAAGTGTCACAAATGCTTTTGCACGGGCAGGAATATGGTATGATTCATCGGTTTGATCAGAATTATTCGGAGGATAATTTAGAACGCCACAATCTGGCTCTGAATGATCTGACTTTGATCGATCCGTATTATGGATCTGGAGGAATATCAGTGTCTTTTGACACGATTTACATTATTACTAAGAATGAGGAATCCCACCTTCGATGGCAAGTGACCAATACGGGGAATTCCCCGGTACATTCAGGTGTCGTGGCCACCAACATATTGTACAGCTTAAACTGCTATAGGCGGATAAATTCCCATTTATTTTCTGATGCATTATTGCCAAAAGAGGATACCCTTTCCGGTGATTTTAAAGTGTTTGAAATCAGTGAATTCCCGCATGGGTGGGAAGCCCGGCGATTTGTTTATACAGCTTATCCCAATGGTCATTATGATGCAGATTTTTCCGATAACATTCGGAGCCTGACATTGAGATATATTATCAGTTCGACCGATGAGCCCTCCATACCTGGGACTATCGAAATCTGGCCAAATCCTACTTTCGGTCCTATTCACATTAGTATAGCTCCTGATATAGTCTATCAAAGGGCATGGTTAACGGATTGGCAGGGTCGTACGGTGTCCACACATGGACCGATACGCAGCGGAGAAACGATTCACCTACCGGGAAACGCACCAGCTGGGATGTATTTATTGCACCTTCAGTCCCCCCACCGTTCTGTAGTGAAAAGGTTTTTGCTCGTCAGGTAAAAGTTTCAGTGCACGCTCAGCAATATAGGTTAGTACTGATATTGTGCACTGAATTACTTTTTCATTAATAATAGCCCGAATGATTCACCACTATAGCATAGGTGCCCTCTTCAAAGATGGCTTCCGTATCTTTGGCCTTTGATTACATTCGGTCATGCTTCGCTTCTACATAAAGCAAATACCGCAGTATCCGGGTGAAATCATTCCTCAGACTGTAGTGTCCGATATTCGGTAAATCTCATCTGAATGGCTGAACTTCATGACAGCACTGGATGCTTTTTCTACCAGCTCGTAATTCAATTTGTAATGCACAAATTTTCCATCGCGCTCAAAATCCACGATATCCGCTTCCCGCAGGATGCGTAAATGCTGGGACGTGATCGATTGCTCGATTTTGAGGGCATGGTAAATGTTGTTCACATTGGTGACTCCCTGGCTGTGAATGTAATCCATAATCCTTAGCCGGAGTGGATGGGTGATAGCATGGGCAATAGTCCACGCTTTGCTAACCCGTTCCGGGTTAAGCGTAACCTTAGAAATTTCCATTAAACGTAGTTTTCGTAGTTTTAAAAATAAACCTTAGAAAACAAATATTACAATAAAAAATATATATACCAAACAATCATTCAAAAATTTTTCCCTGGTTCACCCCACTCTTCTTTTCAAAAGAACGTAATTTCATGCAATACTGACAATGATAACTGGTAGAGCTTTGATTAACAGGTTGTTACATCTATGAAATATTGCCAGATATTGATAGAAATTACCAGGAGATTCGAATGTTAAAATTGGGAAACCAGGTTCCGGGAGGATGGAACTTATGAACATTTATGGCATTTAATCATGCTTATGCCTGAGCCTCTCCCTCAGAATATTTGAAGCAGGATCGAATCCTGGTAAAAATCTGGATTGATTGACAGGAACATTTTGGGGGGCCTGAATTGAACAAATCACCAAAAGTGCTGCACCACCAGGATGCAGCATTTTGGTCGTTTAGGTTTCAGGTTTTTCATTTACACAGAGTCAATAGAATGATTCAGATTCTTTGAGTCATTATATCAGTGTACTTGTAGTATGAATCGTCATAGCTAAGCCCACTAAATATGTTGAAAAAATTCTACTCTGCTAACTCTTCTACCAGCCGGTTGATCTGCTTTAAGCGATCTTTGTCAAGCGAGTAATAGATGTATTTGCCCTGACGCTCGGTACTGACTACGCCAGCACGTCTCAGGATAGCCAAATGCTGGGAAGCGACGCTTTGCTCCAACCGCAATTTGATATAAATATCCGTAACGGTCATTTCATTGTTCTCTTCCAGCAAGCTGATAATTCTTTGTCTCAACTTGTGATTTACGGCTCTCAGAACCAAAACTGCCTTACGCAACTCTGCATAATTCAGAAGGATGTCTTTTTTGCCAAATTTCAGTGAGTACGTTTCTTTCTTATGCTTTCTCATTTTTAATGTTTTAGGCTTATAAATGACAGTTTATGTTAATACCAAAACTGTACCAAAAACAGATGAGCATCGGGGATTTTCTCAATTTCCATTAACGCCGTAGAGCCAAAGCCATATATACAACAGATAATGCTGATATATAAACAACTGATAATTAGATGAAATATTGTTTCTTTGAGGCAGTAATATGGGGCTTTTTAATATATAGGGGAGTAGCTGTAAAAAGATTGGAAATATTATTTTTGATGAGCGATCGGTAAGAAATTCGACTTAACATACCTGCATGGATTTCCAGTTGACTTCCGGTCCAGAATTCATTTTTATGCCAGATTGCTTTCCATTTTTCCACTCCGTTACCGATAAAGCATACACGTCGATGTGCGTAGTTGGAAAAGGAATTTTCATCAAGGACCATGGCTTCTGGCTGCGGCTCCTGACTGGAGGCCGTGGCAGGTTTTACCGTATATACTTCCATCCGACGGGCGTCGATCAGAGGAATATATATTTCAAAACCGGGATAGTGAGATTTCCCGTGATCGATCAGAATATCCAGACCGGAAGGTGTGATCAATGGAATGTCCAGGCCATAACACAATCCTTTGGCTGTGGCCATTCCGATACGCAGCGCCGTATAGGATCCCGGGCCTTTGTTGACACTTACTGCATTGAGATCTGAAAAAGATATGGAAAAACGTTCCAGTAGTTTTTCGATCAGGATATTAATGTCACGACCGTGCTGGTAGTCATCGGTGTTGATTTCAAATCCAAGGAGTTCCCCATCACGGGCCAAAGCTACCGAACAAAGCGTGGAAGAGGAATCTATTTGTAAAATGAGCAAGACATTAGTTTTGAGGTTTCAAAAGGGATTGATACAAGGTTTGATCTTCCATGATCCGGATAGCTTCATCGATCTGGGGATCATGTTGCAGAGAATAAAGAATTTTCCCTTTCTGGAGATAATATCTGCTGGCAATCTCCATACCAATGCGAGTATTGATGACTTCCTGATGGGCATCGATGGCAGCGATTTTCTCCTCTGCCAATTCCTTGCGGATTTTTTCGATCTCTTTCGTGAAGTTGTGGTCTTTTTCCAGCGTTTCTTCAAATTCATTCAAAGCAGTCTGTTTGTCGGAATGAAAGTCAAAATGATTTTCTTCCAGGTAGTTTTTCCAGTCTTTATATTGATTGAAGTCAAATGTTTGGGCTGGTTCAATCTGCTCATGGTTCAGGAAGTATTCATTGGCATAATTGAAAATCATATGATTCTTTTCCAGTTCCTGTAAAATTTCGGGATTGATATCCCCGGAAAGCTCCACATCCGGCTTCACACCACCACCATCCAGGACTTTACGGCCATTGGCGGTCCGGAATACGGTTCGCAGAGAATCTGGAATCACAATAGGTTCTCCGTGTTCGTCATATTCGACAGATTGAATACAACGTCCACTAGGAATATAGTATTTACTGATCGTCACCTTCATCTGATTGTTGTAGGGCAAACGACGGGTCACCTGCACCAAACCTTTTCCGTAGGTACGCTCCCCCAGAAGCACGGCACGATCATAGTCCTGTAGTGCACCGCTGACGATTTCAGATGCACTGGCCGAGTTTCCATCTACCAATACCACGACGGGAAGGTTTTCGTCAACGGCATCCATTCTGGTCCGGTAGCTTTTATCCTCCTCCGGGTCTTTTCCCTTGGTTGTAACGATCAGTTCCCCTTTTGGCAAAAACACATTGGTTACATTGATAGCCTCGCTCAGCAGGCCCCCGCCATTGCCACGGAGATCGAGAATGACACCCTTCAGCCCGTCATTGTTATTCATCAATTCGAGCAAAGCACCCCGTACATTGCTTCCAGCGTTCTGTGTAAAAGTGGTCAGAGCGATATAGCCGTACCCATCCCGCACAATACCGTGATAAGGCACATTTTTGATATTCACCTCGCCTTTTTGGACGGTTATCATTTCCACTTCCTCTGAACCATACCGTTGTATCCCCAGCACGACTTCCGCTCCTCCTGTTCCAAGAAGAATATCCTTCACTTCTTCGTTGGATTTTCCTTTAACCTCGATACCATCGACGGAAATGATTCGGTCTCCAGCTCTTAATCCGGCCATTACTGCCGGACCGCCTTCATACGGTTCCATGATCGTGATGTCATCACCGATTTTTTGTATGCGGGCACCGATGCCATCATATTTGCCCTGGGATTCAAAGCGGTAACTTTCGATCTCGGATTCGGAATAAAATCTCGTATAGGGATCAAGCGATTTCATGATGGCTTTGAGACCCAAATTCATGGTAGTAGCCGGGTCCAGGTCGTCCACGTATAGCTGGTTCAGATTTTTATATACCTCGGTAAAAATTTCCAGATTCTTGGTGATTTCGAAAGCTTTGCTTGTCGTTGGATTGTTTACGAAAGCAAAGGAGGTCAGGAAAACCAGAACAAGTAAAACAGTGTATTTTATATTTTTCATTCTCGCATAGATTTAGAGTGAAAGTCCGGTCAATGGAATATCGGGACCAATTTACATCTAATATATTCTATAACGCATGTGCTGCGTGGTTCCACATATCGCGAGCCGGAAATCTCCTTAATTACAACTGAATGTATAGATTGTTCGAAGCCATGTCATTCATTTTGCCCAGGTCACAATTGGGCCATAAATTCACGGACACAAATATCAAACGCCTCAGGATTGTCCGCATGGACCCAATGCCCGGCACCGGGAATAGTCTCCAGTCGACTGTGAGGAAACAATGCCCGGATCTGGTTGAAATCCTCATCCTTGATATAGCTCGATGCACTTCCCCGCACTACCAGTACGTTCCCATTATAGATCCGTCCGGTGCCGATCTCACGGATCACTTCTTCATAGTCCTTTTCCAGCGTGTCAACGTTTATTTTCCAGCTAAACCCATCCTTTGATCTATCGATATTCTTTGACAGGAACAAAACTTCGCTTTCATTGGGGATGGATTGCTTCAGGATTTCCTGGATCTCTTTCCGGCTGGTCACCCTATCCAGATCCAGTGAATGTATGCCATTGAAAATATAATCATGTCCACGGTTGTATTGCTTAGGAGCTATATCCACCACGATAAGTCCCCCAACCAGATCAGGATGCTCCAATGCCAGTTCCATGGCTACCTTCCCCCCCATTGAATGACCCAGAACAACGGGTTGATCGATATGGTGTGTTTCTATGAAATCCACCAGGTCACGGACCATATCGGAAAGGGTATGGGTGTCAGTATGCGGGGATTTGCCGTGATTCCGAAGATCTACCAGGTACATGGTAAAGGAATCAGCCCATTGCCGGCTCAGGGTAGCCCAGTTGTCCAGCGAACCGAACAAACCATGCAGGACAATGATGGCCGGGCCTTCCCCCCATTTTTTATAATTTAATTGAATCATGATATATGATTTGTGATTCAGACCAGGCGCAGACATTTTCCCAAAGCCACTCCACTGAACCGTTGAACTCAAATTTACGAATAATGACACATATTATATAACCCGGATTATTCATAAGTCAGTCCGACCAGAAATATCGAAGTACCGCCAACAGGAAAGTCCAAATACCAGGATCAGGGGATTAATTCCCAAACACCTCTCGCAGATCCGCCTTCCATGTCGGAAGTGGTCACTTCCCAATCTGGTAAAGATCGTTGCAGTAAGTGAACGAAAATTTGGTTGTTGGTAAATCCCCCTTCGATGATCAAGCGGGGAATGTGTTGGCTACCGGCAGCACGGTGAATGGCTTTGAGTTGCAATGGAATGAGAAGATTCATCAATTGATAATATGCATGTATTCGGTCAGGAAAATCGGTCTCTTCCGGGATGGTCGGGGATTCAATGGGCAGATGTTCAAATTCAAAAGGAAATGGCACAGATTCAATGGCTTTCTCAAATATTGCCGGGTCCCAATTCAGTTTCATATATTCATCCGGACTGGTCGCGTAATGCCTGCTCAATGCCTCCACCTGTATTTCATGTTCCCGACCGAGGAAAAGGCGCGCCGCCCTGACCTGTTGGCCATCAATTCTCAGAAAATTCAGACAATCTTTTTCCAGGTCGTCTTCACTGAGGACGTCACGTGAAAAGGGATTAACGCATACCGCCCAGGTGCCTGTGGACAGTAACAAAAACGGCGTACTTTCTTTGGCAAGGTAAGGAATAAGCGACGCGGAAGTGTCGTGTAATCCGGTGCCTACCTGGAAATCGGAGGCTGGGATTCTGGTTTCTGACCAGGTGTTGGAGGGCGTCAGAGGCGGCAAAAGGTCCCGGATGCCTTCCCTGTCGATCCACGCATGATAATCTTTTTTCTCATAATCCCACATCCCCGTGTGGCAACCAATACTGGTATATTCTGCCAGTACTTTGCCGGTAAAAATATAGCTCAGGTACTGGGGGAAATGCAGTACATACCTGACCCTGGAAAACCACTTCGCTTTGGCGTATTTCAACCAGTAGATCTGCAATCCGGAGTTGAGCATGCCTAGATAAGGACTGGCTGTTTCCCTGCAAAATTTTTCTTTCGGTCCGTATTGATTAAAAAACCTTTCTGAAATCTCATCCGGATAAGGCTTGAGGTAGTCAATGAACATCGGAAGCCGTTCGCCATTTTCATCCAGATATACCAGACTGGCTCCGTAAGCAGAGAAATTTACGGTTTCAATGACCCACCGATCACGCTTCATTAGCATTTCGATGGTCTCTTTCATCCACGTTTCGATGGCGTTAAGATTATCTGAGGTAAATCCGTCTTCATCCTCTACCGTGGGGAAATTGATGGAAGTACTCCATAAAATATGACCATTCGTATCGAATAAAAACAACTTTTTATTGGTCTTCCCGATGTCAAAAATGGCATGTGCGATTTCCTTTTGCATTACATTTATTTTTTCGGGTCATAAACCGGTGGCCAGTGATCCACTTCCTCGTTCCCGGATCAAATTTTCCCGAACCTTGTTGGTGCGATAGTAATCCAACGGAATCAGCACGCCCCCATTTCGCTGGCGGTATTCCCGCAGGATGGGGCGAACATCGGTCTGAAAGGCTTTCTGTAAAATGGCTGCGCATTGCGTGGCATCGTTCTCTTGCCGTGCATTTTCGAGGGCATCGAAATCCACCAGCAGGGCTTTGATATAAGCCAGTCCGATCGCTTCCAGAGATTCCAGGAGATCTTCCAGCGGGTCTTTGAGGTTGTGGCTGGCATCGATCATATAGGCGATGTCCGGATTTTGATTTCCTGGAGATGACAGTCCCTGAATAATTTCTATGAAAATCAGGAACAACTGGTAGGGCTTGATGCTGCCTACCGTGAGATCATCATCCGCAAATTTACTGTCGTTGAAATGGAAACCTCCGAGTTTACCCCGGGAAATCAATGTGGCAATGATCTGCTCGATATTGGTGTTGGGCAAATGGTGACCCAGATCCACCAGCGTGAACGCGCGTTCACCCGTTTCAGAGACCAACAGAAAAGAAGTTCCCCAATCCGGAATTACCGTGGAATAGAAATAGGGTTCGAAGGGTTTGTATTCGATGAACATACTCCAATCTGGTGGCATATGACCGTAAATCTCTGCGAGGGACTCTCCGGTACGCCTCAGAGCTTTACTGATATTAGTCTGACCGGGATGGTTGGATCCATCAGCGAGCCAGATGGTGAGGGACCGGGAACCCACCTGTTTCCCATAATCGATGACCTTTTTATTGTGATCGATGGCCTGCTTTCGCACAGCAGGATCAGTATGGGACAGTGAACCGAATTTATATGAAAACTCCTGGTTATCCTGGTCCTGAAAAGTATTGGAATTCATGGCATCAAATGTCAGGCCAAGATTAGTGGCAACAGATTTGATATGGTCTGGATTGTCCAGGACGTCCCAGGGAATATGAAGCGAAACCCGGCCGGCCATCCTGGTCAACTGATGTAATACTCCAATATCTTCCAGTTTTTCTTCTAAATTACGGGGTTGTCCACCGATGGGAAAACGACCAAACCGGGTGCCCCCACTTCCCAAAGCCCAACTGGGAACTGCTATTTGCAGCCGGCTGAGATTTTCCAGCAAGCTGGTAGTATCGGTACCCGAAGCCGATAGTTTTTCGGATAAAAACTCAAATTCCCGGTTGTGATTTTTCAGATCAGCATCATTGAATGCTGAAAGCCGGGAGTGGTCAATCTTCATGGTCAATCATTTCTGTGTTTACTTCAAAGCGGGTGATATAATCAAATGATCACCTTAATCGCCTGACATCCTGTAAGCATCCGGGTGTTGGGAAAACTTCAGTCAGGTGTGGCAAAAATTTTACTACTTCGGACTTCTGTGAAAAGGCTAATATACCGAAAAGGTTGTGATCCGGCAATCTTCCTTTCATACTTCACTCATATGAGAGTGGGTTATCTGGGAAAAGCCTCCGGCATACCTCCATCCACATTGATGATATTGCCTGTACTTTTATCCAGGATCCCAGTGACAGCAAATACAGCGTTGGCGATGTCTGAAGGGCGGATGATTTTTTTAAGCAAATTCCTATTGGCATAATGCTGAGGAAGTTCCTCTATTGAAATACCATACGCTTTTGCACGACCTTCAGCCCATTCTCCTTCCCATATTTTACTGCCGATGATTACGCCGTCCGGATTGACAGTATTGACCCGGACACCATATGGGGCGAGTTCTGCAGCCAGCAATCGACTCATATGAAGCTGTGCAGCTTTGGCACTACCGTAGCCCACATTATTGGGGCCCGCTACCAAACCGTTTTTGGAGGCGATGTTTACGATATTTCCACCCATATCCTGGATTTCGAAAATATTGGCGGCGTTTTTTGCCAACAAAAACTGACCTTTGACCAGCACATCCTGCAATATATTCCAATCCTGCAGAGATGTTTGTTGAACGGGTTTGGAAATGGCTAGCCCGGCGCTGTGCACCACGATATCCACACCACCAAATGCGAGGCAGGTTTCCCGAAATGCCCGGGCTACATCATCTTCGTCGGTGACATCGCAAGTACTATATGCTGCCGTATCTCTGCCAAAGCCCTTACTGACTTCACTCGCCCGGTCTTCCCGGATATCGGTGATAAATACATTGGCGCCTTCAGCGGCCAGTTTTTCCGCGATGGCTTGTCCAATGCCTCCGCCTCCGCCAGTAATAAAAGCTATCTGGCGTGAAAGGGGTTTTTCTGCGGGCATTCGCTGGAGCTTGGCTTCCTCGAGCAGCCAGTATTCGATGTCGAATGCCTCCTGTCTCGGTAAAGCGGTGTATGTTGAGATGGCCTCTGAACCGCGCATTACATTGACGGCATTGACATAAAACTCCGATGCAACCCGGGCGGTTTGCTTGTTTTTGGCAAAAGTAAACATCCCAACGCCCGGGTAGAGGATCACGACCGGATTGGGGTCGCGCATGGCCGGGCTGTTGTATCGTTTGTGATTTTCATAGTATTGAGCGTACTCCAGGCGGTATTCCTGGAACTGACTGGTGATTTTTTCCTTCACACTTTTGAGGTCTTCCAATGAGGCATCCGGCGAAAGGTCGAGTACCAGTGGCTGGATTTTGGTACGAAGGAAATGGTCTGGGCAGGAAGTCCCCAGGGGTGCCAGTTTTTCCAGATCGTTGCTGTTGATAAATTCAAGTACCCGATTGGTGTCGTTAAAATGCCCAATCATGGCATTCTCTTCAGAGCACAATCCTCGCAAGAGTGGCATCAACCGGCTGGCCTTATCTTTTCGGCTCTGTTCGTCCAGGGATTCCACTTTTTGTCCGCCAAAAACCTGACCGTTTTTTTGGACTGCATTTTCGATATATTCGGAGGCCTGCTCGATGGTTTCCAGGCTGTTGACGTAGCATTCATGGGCGGTCTGACCCCAGGTAAATAATCCATGGCTTCCCAGGATCAGCCCACGAATTCCCGGGTTTTCGCGGACGTAATTTTCCATTTGAACTCCCAGATCAAATCCGGGCCGTTGCCACGGCAACCAGCCGATCTCTCCACCCCAGAGTTCCTTTGTGATTTGTTCTCCATCTTTGGCCGCAGCAATTGCAATGACTGCATCGGGGTGCAGGTGGTCAATGTGCGGAAAGGAGATCAGGCCGTGGAGCGGTGTGTCAATTGAAGGAGCGCGACTGTCGAGATCATAAAGCGTATGATAAAACAACGCCACCATTTCGTCCTCCATTTCAATGCCTTTATATACATTTTTCAGGCTGTGCAATTTATCCACATACAATCCTGCAATGCCTTTCCGGCCCAGTGTGCCCAGATCGCCTCCGGAACCTTTGATCCACATCACCTCTACTTCATCGCCGGTAAGCGGATCAGTCTCCATGGTCCGGCAGCTGGTATTCCCACCCCCGTAATTGGTGATTCGAAGATCGGCTCCCAGGAGATTGGAACGGTAGAGGAATAATTTAATCTGATCATCCTGAAACGATTGAGCCACCTCGTCATCCCACAGATAATCGACGTATTTAAATGTTCTTTTTTTCATTTGATTTGTCATAAATTGTATTTAATTTTCAAAGTGGTCATTTTGGAAAGCCTCAACGAATCAATAAAAGTATTGAAGTCCTCAGATCGATCTTTCATAGGGTTACATACGGGAGTGAAGGTACGGGTACGGCATTGGGAGTGATAGTGGGAGTGCGAGTGAGTGAGGGGTAAGGAGGGACCACACCCTATGCTGTAGCAATATGAATTTCTGTATCTTGCTGCGACAGGGTGTTGGAACCTGCTGACTGCCTGATCGGTTATTTTTACAATAATTGAACTTTCGGTAGTAAGCCAGGTTATGAGGAGTATAGACCTTAAAAGTCGTTATCAGAAATCACGCAAGCACTCAGATCCGGGCAATGTTCGCTTCAGGAAAGCATTCATAATATAGACAGCGTAATGAAATCCGATTCAGCTATCGCAAAATTTACCAAAATTTCTCGATTATTAACTGCCGAAACTTGAGTCAGTTACGGATTTTCTGCGTAGCCAATGAATGTTTGAGATCCGAAGTGTAACCCTGGTTTTTCGAATCTGAACATACAAGTGAGCGGCTTTTCATTTTCATAGATTTTTCGTTATTTTATGCGATAAGAGCGATACATCAAATAACCGTTTTGCGAAATGCTGCATTTTATAAAACTCGATAATTATTCATCAACGCCCAAATACCAGCAAATTTTCAATTCTATTACTCAGGGAATTGAAGATGGAAATATCGAGGCGGGAGCGCGGCTGCCATCCATTCCGGAAATATGCAGCAATTACGATATTGCGAAAAAAACGGTTGAGAAGGCATATAAAATGCTCAAGGACAAAGATATAATCGAGGCGGTTCATGGGAAAGGACATTATGTGAAAACGGTCAGGGTTAAGCAACGACGCCGGATTTTTCTCATATTCAATAAGCTCAGTCGCCATAAAAAAATCATCTACGACCAGTTTGTCAGAGAGATGGGGGAGGATGTGGCTATCGATTTTTATATTTATCACAATGAATATTCGCTGTTCCGGGAGATGATTACCAATCCCAATCACCGAGTCGTCTATTCCAATTACGTGATCATTCCACATTTCCTGTCCAGTGCCCACAAGGCTCGGGAGATCATCAATGAACTACCAAAAAACAAGCTGTTGATCCTCGACAAACTGGTTGATGGCATAGAAGGCCGATATCCTGCGGTGTATCAGAATTTTGAACAGAATATTTTCGATGCGCTGCAGGAACTGGAAGAGCGGATTCTAAAGTACGACAAGGTGAATCTGGTCTTCCCCTATGACACTTATCAGCCAAGGGATATTATCTGGGGATTTCAACGGTTTTGTGTAAATGTCGGGATCCGACACGAAGTGATCAGTGATATTAATTCTCATGAATTGAAACGCCGGGAAGTGTATATTACACTCATGGAAGAAGATCTTGTGGATCTTATAAAGAAGACCAAGAAACTCGATTATCAGCCTATCCGGGATATTGGAATTATCTCGTACAATGAGAATCCCATCAAGGAGATTTTGCTCAATGGGATTACAGTGATTTCGACCGATTTTGAAGAAATGGGGCGTGCTGCAGCTCGACAGATCATCGAAGGCCGGACGGATCATATCGAAAATCCGTTTCGGGTCATTGTGCGTAATTCGCTGTGAGTAGCT
>CBFGVZ010000013.1:0-32472 GCA_965652315.1 uncultured Saprospiraceae bacterium
AGTGGCAGATAGCCCCGGTAACCGGCGTCTTTTATCATTTGAACTAATCTCGAAAAATCGGTAGGCGTTTCACGGCCATCGATCCATACATTTTCCTTGATCTGCCAGGTAATAGCAAGATGAATGTTACGCTGAATTTCATCGTAGGGAGGGTATTGGCGGTAACTGCCGATATCGAGATTCAGGCCGAGCCAGTCTGAATCGACCAGTTTCAGTAACCTGATGACGTCATCTGCTGTTTTGAGAAAACCATTGTGATTTTGTAAAGCGATCAGTACGCCGTATTTTTCAGCAATTACACAACACGTGCGGATATCATCCGCTATCCATTGAAATACCGCCTCCCGCTCGTACCCTTCGTAATGATAATGACCCGCAAAAATCCGAAGCACCGGAGCCCCGATCTTTGCAGCAACTTCGATCCACTGGCGGATCAACAAGATATCGTTCTGCCGGCTTTTAGAGTCGGGATTTGCAAAATCATTCCGGATGCCCGTCCCGCTAATATCGAGACCCTGTAAAAATGCTTTGCGCTTGAATTCCCTGATGTAATCCTCATCGGGCACTTCGGGATAGCCCGGAAAATAATAGCCTGTAGGATCGATAGCATCAAAATTGTGTGATGCACAAAAGTCCAGCACATCAAATAAATCGATATCCCCATTGGTCAGCGGCCTGTGAAATGAATATACATTAAGACTAAGCTTCAATTTGTAATTTTTCCGGGCTTGGTTATTGCCCCTTTGCGAAGGCCACAAACCTGCCGGCATCAAAGCCATAGCCGGGGCAGGGCTAAACGATTTCAAAAATGATCTTCTGGTAAACATGGTGGACATCTGGAGGGTATTAATTCGAACGAGGTGGTAAAATACAAAAAAAGTTTGTTCAGGCTGATGACTATTTTGATTCCCGGTCTATAAAGAGATAGTAACCAAAAATTACCATCATGAAAAATTTAGCAATTTTAATTTTAATCCTGACAACTATGGTGAATCAGTCTTGCAACAGCCAGAATACTGGAAACAATATCCCGTCAAATGATGAATACCAGACAGTATCGGAAATGCGGAATTTTAATTCTTCCGTACCCTGGTCGGAAGACCACACCGCCGCCAAAGAATTTCGCGCACATTACATTCCCAATCTCATGTACTATATTGCCTTACCCGTAGATTGGGTTGTTTCTGCCATGCCACATACAGGTACTGAATATATAAAAGGTCCGAATGGCATCAGCGTATTCAGCACACCTTTCGAAAATTATTATTTTGATTGCAGCCCATTGATGATTCAAACAGCGAGAATAAATGGCTGGACGGTGACACAACCGGTGCCACTCGAGGACATTGTAGAACAAACCCTCATGCCCCGGATCGAATCCCAGGGTGGAAAATTGCTAAAAACGTATTCCTTACCCGAATTGGAAAGCCGGGATCGAGCTCTCTGTCAATTAGTGAAGCAGTCCAACGGTTTTCAGGACCTCGGACTCAATATGCTTGCCACAGAGTGGATCAATTCTGATGGTCAACGCTCCCTGATCCTGCTGACCCAATCCATTACACGCAGCAATAAAGGCTTCTCCATGTGGACCCTGGCCCTTGAAGAACTGACAGCCCCCGAATCCGGGTTTGAAAATGCAAGGCAAGTTTATGTAGATGCCCTGACCAATAAAAAGTACAACGAACAACAGATCATCACAGCCGGAAGACTGAGAAGAGCAGGACATGAAAAGCAATTAGCCGCCAACGAAGCCCGGGCCAATGAGATGTTGCGTCAAAATGCGATTGCACATCAAAACAGGATGAGATCCAACGAAGCGACTTTCCAGGCGACCCAAAAGTCACATCGAGACGCGTATAATACCGCCAGTGAACTATCCATGCAAGGCTATTGGAACCGTAGCCACTCTTCTTACAGGTCTCAGGCTGATGCCGTCAATGGGATACACGAGGAGCGTACCATTATCAATCCTTTTGATAATCAGCCTATTCAGATACGGGAAGGTTTCAAAAGAACCTTTGTTGATCCGTTTGGGAATACGTTTCAGACGAATGATATGTTGATGAACCAGGGTCAATATCCCGAATTGCAACATTATCGTGAAATACGATAATCCTTATAATCCTGAAAGTTCCGGTCTTTATATTTTTATGATAATCAAATGACATTATACAATTCAATATTTTAACCAGATGGTGGTCAGTCCAAACATATAAGCCCGCTCTACAAAAGGAATACATTATTTGCTACATTTACTGCAAATAATGAAGCATGAACCCAAAACCTAAGCACTACTTCAGCGATGAAAATTTGGTTGAGGGATTGAAAGAACAGGACCCAAAAATCATCAAGTATCTTTATGACACGATCGGGCCCCAGGTGCATAATTTGGTGAGTCGATCCGGTGGAAAACCGGAGGATGCCAGAGATATATTTCAGGACGGAATTCTGGCGGCTTACCTGAACATACAATCTGGAAAATATGAACTTTCCCCTCTGACCAGGTTCTCGACTTACCTGATTCAGATATGTAAATACAAATGGTATGATCATAGAAACAGTGCATATGTCAGGCTCCATGGGGGAGAAGTCCCGGAGCAGTCGATTGAGGACAGGACCAGGATAATGCCGGAACAGGAAGATCGGATCAAAATGATTCAGAAATGTTATCGATTGCTGGGGGACCAATGTAAAAGGATACTACATCTATTTTACTGGGAAAAATGGTCCATCGGTAAAATTGGTAAAGAACTGAACATGGAAACTAATTCTGCAAAAAATCAGAAGTACCGTTGCATGCAAAGATTGAGAGCACTCGTCAAAGATCAAAATTTAGAATTGTGAAACAGGAAGATTTTGAATTACTGGAAGCTTATCTACTCCACAGGCTTGAGAGAAAGGAAAGTGTTGCACTGGAAAATCGACTTAAATCAAACCCGGAGTTAGCTGCTGCCTGTAATGAACTTGAAGCACAGATCCAGGCCATCGGCTACGCCAGGCTGAAAGAAAAACTGGCAGGATATGAAATCAAGGTAAACCACCATGAAACGGTCTTTGATTTACCACAAAGGACAGACACGACGAGGAAAACCCAACGTCTAGGGCTACGGATAACTACCATTGCAGCTTCGGTAGCATTAATCGGTCTCGTTTTATTTTTCCTTGTAAAGACCTTTTCAGACCGCGGCCCTGACCTAAATGAAATATTCTACCAGGATCCCGGACTTCCTACGGTCATGAGTGGTACGGATCGATATCAATTTTATGACGCCATGGTCGATTATAAGACAGGCAAGTATGAGGTAGCCATCGACAAATGGAGTGATGTCAGGGATGTGGGAAAGGATACAATTGATTATTATACGGGGATGGCCCTGATCGGAATGGATATGATCTCCAAAGCCCTGGATCGGCTTGAATTGGTCCCGGCCAGCAGTATACTTGCAGACAAAGCGAAATGGTACAGAGTTGGACTGCTGATACGTATGGAGGAATTTGACGAAGCAGAAGCCTTGTTGGAAACCATACCCCATACCTTCGAAGGTTACGACCAGATCCGTGAGTTTTTATCCCAAAAATAATGATATGGACTGGCGATTCCCCCTGATCTGTCTCTTTTTGACCATTGCCCTGACAGGTTCGCTGTACAATCAAAACCCGATTGACCGCATTAACTCCTATTATGGAGCCAATAAACCGGATTCTGCCTTATCTGTAATCGCCAGCTATGAGCCCGTTTATCAATCCACAGGTCAATGGGATAGCCTGGTCATGGTCCTGAGATTGAAAGCAGTCGTACTCTCAAGTATCAAACCACTTCCGGAGGCTTTAGAAGCCTTTTCCCGGGCAGAATCCATGGCTGATACCTACCTGGATTCCACAGACCGGGAATATATAATGGTGAGGCTCAACAAGGGAGACTGTCTATCGAGAATGGGGCAATATGAAGATGCGCTGGCCTACTACAATGAGGTGATCGATCTGGCTGCGATGGCCAGGGATACAACCGGACTTCGAGCCAGAGCCCTGGACTTGAAATCGTGGGTATTTGTCATGCAACTCAAATACAAAGATGCTTTGCAAACTGCCTGGTTGGCAAATCGCGAACTCATGGCATCACCCACTCCCGACACTGCGCTGCTATTGGGAAATTATGGAACATTGAGTCAGATTTACCATTATCTCACCAAGCCCGATAGTACGCTGTACTATGGGGAGAAATGGCTGAAATATGCAAAATTGACCTATCCACCGGATCACAATAACATTGGATTTGCATATACCAGTCTGTCTGGATATTATTATGATCTTCGGGAAATGGATCAGGCGCTGAAGTACTTAACTCTGGCTGGTGATATCTTTTACCAAAATTTTCTAAAGTTTGGAAATTCCCGGTATCTGGCCGTTTCGATGGCCAATAAGGGCATGATGTACAATGAATTAAGGGAATATAGATTGGCCACCGAATTTTATGTAAAAGCTATCGAATATCTGGAGATGGAGTATGGACCTGATAATCCATTTATGATTGAATTCTATCTTTCACTGGCAGACATTAAAATGCAAACCGGTGATTTCGAAGCGTCGGGACACTGGTTGAATCGGGTTAATGAAATTGTAGAGTCTGACCCGGGCGCTGGCGACGAAATAATTCGAAATATTCAAAGTTACTTAGTCCGTTACTCCCGATTATCCGGCGATCATGACACAGCGCTGGAGATTGCCAAAGACCTGTTTAATTATTATGATGAAAACTCCACATTGTACAATCGGGAAGGAATTAGCATTCTGAACGAGATGGCTCAGATCCACCTGACATTGGGTCATAATGAGGAGGCCCTTTTGCTGATGAAACAAACATTGGCCATTTGCGATTCGATTTTTCCGCTTTCACATCCTTTTGCCATTCGTGCATTAGTGGACATCATGAGAATTCATCTGGCTCTTAAGCATTTTCAGGAAGTGGAAAAAGTATCGAAGAGCATCCTTGAACGCAGATCAGAATTTCACGAAGATCTGAATATAACAAATTGTATCCCATTATTCGAATTACTTGAATTCGCAGCCTTATGGGCAGAATATCTGAAATACAACATCGACCTGAACAAGATGGAACCTTTTGAGTATTTTTCCTTTATCCGGGATTTTGAAACATATTACAACCAGCATTTATCCATCATTCGGAGCAACAATACTATTCGTGATAATGCCATCATCCTTCAAAAAATCTATCAGCCGGGGATAGAACTATTCGCGGAATCGGATCCAGGAAAAGCACTCGTATTTGCGGACAAAATTAAATCCTTTCTAACCCGAATTTTGCTCCAAAGCCAACTGGTCCGGCAGGAAGATGGTGCTCTTACCATCCGTCGTAAACTGGCCAGTCTGCAGGCGAATTTCATAGAAGAGCGTTCTCAGTCCATTTTAATGGAAACAGGACATTTGCTGGAACAATTGAATACCTACAAAGATTCATTGTACCGGTTTGACAGAGAATTGTTCAATAAATCATTTGGCTTTCCGGACGTCACCCTCGACGAGATTGGATCGACAATTGGTCGTGGTGAAATTTTGCTGGAATATACTTTCCTGGACTCCCTGGTATATATTTTTGGGTATAATGCGCGGACCTGTTTCGCAAAACCGATCAGACGGGACAGGGTAGATTCCTTGTTATCTGCTGCCCGGGGGACAAATGATCGTGTAATTCTCAATCAACTGTACCATCTTTTAATCCCCATTGAAGCAAAGGAATATTCAAAATGGTTTATCGTGCCCGATGATAAATTATTCTATTTCAACTTTGAACAACTAGTGGATGAGCAAGGAGATTACCTGATCCGAACAAAGACCATCCGATATGCTTATTCCGCCTCCATTGCGGGTTACCAGGCCCGGCTCGGAAAACAGAATCAAAACCACCGCAACATAATATCGCTGACCCCTGGATTTTCAGATTCGCTTAAACGTGACTATCTATCAGAACATGAATCCGGAACTGTTGACTCAGCCTGGCTATATTACTTACAACAACCTTTTTTAATTCACCTCGCCCACAGTCTGGATGATGTCCAGGTATCCAAAAGCTACACGGGGAAAAACGCCACCGAACTAACTTTCAAAACGGCCATAGGAGATTACCGGATTCTCCATTTGGGTACTCATGGTGTAATCAATGACAATTCTCCATTATTCTCTCACCTGATATTTTCAAAAGACTCGATCGAGGACGGTTATTTACATACGTATGAGATTTTTGCAGAAAATTTGAATGTGAATCTAGTCGTTTTATCAGCCTGTGAAACGGGAGCCGGAAATTTGTCAACTGGGGAAGGTGTCGTTTCCCTGGCCCATGCTTTTACTTATGCTGGATGTCCATCAGTGCTTATGACCTTATGGAAAATTGATGAAAAGAGTTCTGCCCGGATACTGCAAAGGTTCTACCATTACTTAATTAAAGGAGAATCGAAATCACATGCCTTAAGGAAGGCCAAGCTTGACTTCCTGAATTCAGTTCCAGCTGAAATGATTTCTCCTTATTATTGGGCCGGATTGGTTATAATGGGCAATGATTCCGCTGTTTCACTCACCGGTATGAATGGTTCGGGAATTTGGGTGGCTGGGGGAATACTTTTTTTGGTTACCATTTTAATGTGGTATTATTACAAAAAAAGGAAGAGGGTATAGTGATAAATTTAACAGTATTCCCCGGTCACATCAATGCAACCCTAAAGTCATACTTTCGCCGCCCCATTCCTGAAACCAGTAATAAATCAACGCATCACAGACTCATAGGATTGGTAATGACAACCTCTTTCACACATGCTCCGGAAGAGAGCATAAGCAACCACTCCAACGTATTACCCAGGTCTGCCGGCCGGATCATCTGGTAAGGTTCAAGCGGACTTCCGGCTCTTCGGGCCATATCGGTATTGACCCAGGCCGGACAAAGGGCAGTGACCTTGATGCCAAGTGGAGTCAGCTCACGATACAGAGATTCACTCAAACCGAGCAAACCCCATTTGGAAGCACAATATCCGCCAGTTCCGGCAAAGCCTACTTTTGCTGATCGGGAAGCTATATTGAAAATATAACCAGACCCTTGTTTTTTCATAATCGGAACGATGGCTTTAGAAATCAGAAATTGCCCCGTGATATTGACGTCCAATAATTTGCGAAATTCTGCTTCTGGTAATTCGAGTGTACCTTTTGCATGAACTCCGGCATTGTTGACAAGGACATCAACCCGGCCATATTTCTGTTCTATCGCTAACATCATATCCTGAATCTGTTCAGCATTGGAAATATCCACGATGTATGATTGGGTTTCAGGTCCTTTCATCGAACGGATCAATTCCACCACCTGCTCCAGATCCTCAGAATTTCGCCCAATCAAAAGCGTGATGTATCCCAGCTCGGCCAGTTTTATAGCCAGATGTTGCCCGATTCCTTTTGAAGCGCCGGTGATTAAGGCTGTTTTTTGATTTATCATTCTGGTACGTTGAGTGCTGCATACCGATTTGAAATATCGAAATGCAGTATATGGAATATAATTTATAAATTTATCACTTTGGACCAAGTGATTTTGCATGAAACGAAGAGATTTTACTAAAATCCTGTCGGCAGGAAGTGGACTGGCAATAGCACCGATACCTTTGTTTTTGGACAAAGAAGGCCGGATACTACCCCGAGGACGTTATAAGAAAGCTTCACAAGCTGTGAAAGAATTATCGGCGGATGTGGTCATCGTCGGTGGTGGGCTGGGCGGATGTGCCGCGGCTTTAGCTGCCTGTCGCAACGGTCAACGCGTCATCCTCACGGAAGAAACCAAATGGATTGGCGGGCAGATCGCCCAACAAGGGGTTCCTCCGGATGAACATACGTGGATAGAAACCCACGGAGCCCCTCAATCCTACCGCGATTACCGTAATAAAGTCAGGGATTATTATCGTAGAAATTATCCGTTGACAGAAGATGCACGCCATAGGAAATTGCTCAACCCAGGGGATGGAGGGGTTTCCCGAATTTGTCATGAACCCCGCGTCAGTGTGGCCGTGCTACTGGAAATGCTCAATCCCTATATCAGCACTGGTAAACTAAAAATCCTGCTGCATCATAAAGTATCGAAGGCCGAAACCAACGGCGATGAGGTAAAGGCTGTAGAGGTTTATGACCGTCTCCAAAATCGTTCGGTAATACTCTCCGCGCCACTGTTTGTGGATGCGACAGAGTTAGGAGACCTATTGCCCCTGACCGGTACGGAATATGTGACCGGCACAGAATCTCAAAAAGAGACCGGAGAATTGCATGCACCCGAAATTGGTAATCCGGAAAACCATCAGGCATTCACGTATTGTTTTGCCATGGATTACCAGCCAGGAAAAGACCTTGTGATCGATCGTCCGCAAAACTATGAATTCTGGTCCTCCTATGTACCCGATATGGACCCACCCTGGGCCGGTAAATTGATTGACCTGGACTATTCCAATCCCCGGACCCTGGAACCCAAACAGCTCGCCTTTAATCCGGAAAAAGGCCGGACGGAAGGCCCACTCAATCTGTGGTATTACCGACGGATGATCAACAAAGACAATTTTGTCCCCGGCACCTACACAGGAGATATTTCCCTTATCAACTGGCCACAAAATGATTATTTCATGGGTAACCTTATCGATGTATCGGAAGAGGAATTCAACAAAACTATCGAAGGCGCCCGGCAATTGAATCTGTCTCTGCTATACTGGCTTCAGACCGAGGCACCGCGACCGGATGGAGGTCAAGGCTGGCCGGGGCTGAGGATGCGGGGAGATGTAATGGGTTCAGAAGATGGGATGGCCCTTTACCCATATGTGCGGGAATCCCGCCGGATCAGGGCTGAATTTACAATACTGGAAGAGCACGTGGGTCGGGATCAACGTAAAATGGTAGCCGGACCCATCGCCGGAGCGAAATCTGCAAATTTCCCGGACAGCGTCGGGACCGGATATTACCATATAGACCTGCATCCTAGCAACCGTGGAGATAATTACATCGATTTTCATTCGCTTCCCTTCCAGATTCCACTTGGGGCGTTGATCCCCGTGCGTATGAAAAATTTATTGCCTGCTAATAAGAACATTGGGACCACCCATATTACTAATGGGTGCTACCGCCTGCACCCTGTAGAATGGAGTATTGGAGAAGCGGTGGGAATGCTCACGTCCTATGCGATAACGCATAATGTGCCACCCCGGGCTGTCTGGTCGGACCCCACCCGGTTGGATGACTTCCAACAATGGATCAGAAGTCAGGGCCTGGAAACACACTGGCCGGAAGATTGATTATTTGTTTGATTGATTAAAAATCAGGGAATCACTATCGAAATGATTCATTATGATTCCCTGAAAACCATAAGATTAAAATCTTTATATCCTGATTTGTCACTGTGGTATCCGGACAAATGACTTCACATACTTGCTGTTTTCTTTACCATTCAAAACGACGACATACATTCCCGCGGGTAAATCTTCAATCCTAACCTCATATTCTACAACCGGACCTTCAACCTTTTGAGATTTCACCAACCTGCCATATTGATCATAAATATTAAGATCATTGGTATCGGCACTTGAATATTCCGGGTCTATAGAGAGGAATATATAATAGCCCGCCGGATTGGGATATATAATCATTTGCCCTTCAGTCCATTCGGAGGTATTCAGAAATGATGGTTCTCTTTCCGGCTGGGAAAAGAGTTCTCCCGAAGCCTTTTCATTCCTGAATTGTTCAATCATCCGATTTTTGTTTATAGATGCACTTGTTAATGGCTCTCCGGTAATATTACATTCCACTGTAATGGTCTGCACACCAAACTCCACTTCTCCTTCGCAGTTGACAAGTTGCCAGTATCGATATATTTTACAATTGTTGTCGTCGCAACCCGTGTCGTATTGATAGATTAATTTCAAGGTGGCTTTTGCGCAGCTCCCCTGGATGAGAGGTGGATCCGGAATAGTGCAGAATACGGTGAGATCTTCCGGAATTTGTAGACCGGGGTCATAGGTATAACTAATGTGTTGTATGCAGGTAGCTTCATTCCCACATTCATCCTGCACAGTATAAAACTGTCGATATTTCACCTCGCAGCCGCTACTTACCGCTTGAATACTGGCGAGATGTACACTATAATCTGTACAATTGTCGGTGGCTATTATTTTATCAGAATGGTCGTGTCCGGGAAATTCGTTGAGATCACTAATGCATCCCAGTTCTATATCCGGTGCACATTCCACAATCCTGGGTGCCTGAAAATCAGAAATCCAGAAATATTCCTCGCGGCATTTTTTCTGATTGCCGCATTCATCTGTAAATATGAGCGTGTATCCATACCTGTATTCACATCCCACGACTACAATATCAATATCCGGCAAAACTTCGACTCTGACTTCACAATCCAATAGGCGCAGATACGAATCCACATCTGGTTGGGGAAAATCATCCGGAAAATTGGGATTACAGCCCAGGTCCATGGGATCCTTACATTTGATTTGGCTCAGACAGGACCGCGATTCCCACACATAAATGATTTCACACTGGCTTTGATTACCGCAACTATCACTAATAGTATACGTTCGGATTAACTCTCCGGAACAGCCAAAATCATTCCTGGTATCTGTCCATTCGAGCGGAAGTATGCCACCACAATTGTCTGTAATTATAAATGGTGCTGGAAGTGGTGGTGGAATATCGGGCTTTCCATCCACAATAGGTACATTGATTACATCCCCACATCCACTCACTATTGGCACATCATTATCCAGGGTCCACCGGAAAACCTCCAGACAGCTGGATTTATTCCCGCATCCATCGATAAAAGTATATAAATATCCCACACGGTAAACGCATCCATCCGGCAGATAATCAGCTATGGCATATAAAGTGTCGACGATTCCACAATTATCCTTTGCCTTGATTCTGGTAGCATCCGGTCCTGGAATTGATGTCGGATTACAACCCAGATCAACCTCTTCCGGGCAGTCAATGACAGGCGATATGGTATCCAGAATCCATTCATAAGTAATTTTACAAGAAGTGGAGTTCCCGCAATCATCATAAATTTCGTAGACATAAGTCATTCTGGATTTGCATTCTTCCTCCTCTGGTATTTTATCCGTTACTTTCACTTCCACAGTACTGCAATTATCTGTGATCACAATTGGGGCAGGTAAAGGTGCAGGCACTTCTGTTATATTGTCAATGCATCCCAGATCAATC
The DNA here is from genome assembly GCA_965652315.1 of uncultured Saprospiraceae bacterium. Lineage (GTDB taxonomy): Bacteria > Bacteroidota > Bacteroidia > Chitinophagales > Saprospiraceae > Membranihabitans. The sequence goes on from CBFGVZ010000013.1 coordinate 11,254, forward strand.
ACACGGTTACACCTCTGTACCACCGGTGGTTCGTCATCCTTGCGGTATTTGATAGTTCGTGTACAGGTGGATTGATTCCCGCAATGGTCGACTGCTGTAATGGTTTGGGTGACGATAAAACTGCAGCCATTTTGCACAATGCTGGATGTAGGATTAATGATCTCAACTTCTCCGCAATTATCTTTCACAGGAATGTCAAAAATCGAGGGTATGGAATCAGGATTGCATCCAAGATCCAGGTCCTCACAAATTATAGTAGGTGGAGTGGTATCTTCCAGCCAATGATATACCTGAGTCAAAACGTATGAACCTCCGCTGCAAAGTGTAATGGTGTAAGACCGGGTCAACCAGAAATAGCAATCATTGCTATTTCTTTGATCACCCTGCCATTCTACATTTGCCCTGCAATGCCCCGGATCAAATCTTCTGGGGTTGGGGATGTCCCTTTTTAGATTGGGATTGCACCCCAGGTCAATAAATACCGTGTCATTCGAATCGGGGATTTCCTCATAGATAAATCGGATGATCTGTGTATCAACCAATTGATTTCTGCAGACGTCTATTTGATATAACCTCAAGATGGTGTATCTGCACCCTTCCATGTGGAATAGGTCATCTATATATTCTACCCGGGCCTCATCCTCGCAGTTTGTGGTCCGTACCTTGACTCCTTCCGGATCAGGAGATGGAATAGCGGACAGATCCCGAATACAACCCAGATTGAGGTCTTTTAGATTTGTCTCAACTATTTGTGCATTCAGTATACCAAAGGAAATCCCGCAAAACAAAAACATCCAAAAAGCATAGAAAAAATTCTGCCTGATCATCATCAATCGAATTTTAAGCGTTAGAAACAACCTTCTGGAGTTTCGGCAAATTTATTTTAAGCCGAACACAGCGATTGTCGGAAACGTACCAACCATTGATAGAAATGTAACAGGTGAGGGATTGAAGAATCCGGGAGGATCCTTTTCAAACACCCAAAAAGGTCCGGTTATCATCCATTAAATTCTGAAGGCGAACAGCCATAATGATTCTTGAAAATTTTTGAAAAATTGGATAGACTCGTATAACCTACGGAGTAAGCGACCTGTGAAACCATTTCACCCTGCTTTAGCAAACACGCTGCTCTTTGAAGACGTAGGCCGCGGATGAATTCAGCAACGGACTGGTCCGTTAGTTTCTTAGTTTTTCGATACAATTGCATCCGGCTCATGCCGAGTTTCACGCATATATCCTGTACGCCAAATTCCGAATTGTCCATGTTGTCATTTACGATGGACATCAGGTCTTTAATGAATTGCTCATCACGGTCGGTGATCACTATATCTGCGGGTTGTAGTGTGAGAATCTTTTGATATCTCTGACGTAGGAGAAGCCGTTGGTCAAGTAAATTACGTATTCGTGTCCGAAGTTCTTCCTGATCAAATGGTTTGATCAGATAAGCATCAGCACCGGTTTTTAGTCCCTCCAATTTGTTTTCATTACCAACTCTGGCAGTTAGAAGAATAATGGGAATATGCCCGGTAGCCGGATGTTCCTTGAGATCCCTGGTGACTTCCAGTCCGGATTTTCCAGGCATCATGATGTCGCAGAGGATCAGATCGGGGACTGTGGATAGTGCCATTTTAATGCCCGTGTCACCATTCATAGCTGTCTGGACCTGGTATTGCGGACTCAGAATATCTGCAATCAGGTCGCAGATATCTTTATCGTCCTCAATGACCAGAATTTGCTCCTCCGGTCCCGGTGCAGAATCATCAATCTGATCCAAAAAATCCGAAAATGATTCCTGGTTTTCTACCTCTTCGAATTCTACCAACTCCAATGGTAATTCTATTCGTACTGTGGTTCCTTTTCCAGGGACACTGGTCAATGTGATATCTCCATTAAACAAAAGAACCAGGTCTTTAACAATAGCCAGCCCGATTCCTGTCCCCGGGTTTCCCTTCGGATCTCTGGAATGGTAAAAGCGCTCGAATACTTTTTCCTGTTCGGCCTCCGAAATTCCCATTCCTTGATCCCGTACGACCAGGATCAGACGTTCGTTATAATTTACTTCAAAAAATATGGAGGAATGTTCAAAGCTAAATTTTATGGCATTCGATAATATATTGTGGACTATTTTTTCTATTGGATCCTTGTCAAATTTCAACCAGAGGGGCTGTTCAGGGATGTTATCGAGAATGTTAATATCCTGTATGGCGGCTATTGATCTGAACATCGAAATCTGCATCCTTAGAAATGCCATAATATCTCCGGGCTCCGCTGAAATGCTATATGCCCCCGATTCCAGCCGGGCCAAATCGAGTAATTGATTGATCAGCCGTAACAGCCTGTCCGTATGTTTTTTGAGGATAGTCCAGTCAGCGCTGTTCTTCTCGTTGGAATTTTTTTCAATTGTACCCATGATTAGGGTCAGAGGAGTCCGCAACTCATGGGATATATCAGTAAACAGTTTTGTTTTTAATTCATCAATCGATCTGATTTTCTCAGCTTCAATCTGCATGATCCGGGCTCTTTCCCGTTCATCATCTGCAATCGCCCTTGAAATCTTGTTGGCACATATGGATGCAATGGTCGATAAAATCTCCAGATGGCGGGAGGTGTAAAAGCCTTTTTGTGGATGTTCGGAATCGATTACCCCAAGTATCTTATTCTTGTACACCAGGGGTACTGCAATCTCGGAAAGGCGATGGATATCATCCCGGATATAACGGGGATCCTGAGTGGTGTCGGAAACGATCACCGGCCGCCCTGTCCGTGCGACATGTCCTACGATACCTTTTCCTACAGGGATTTCGATGGGTTGGTATATTTCAAATTCTGTCGGATTTTTATTACCGAAAGCCGCCTTCTGTATCAAAATTTGTCGCTCTTCATCAATAAGGTAGATCACACAATCCACAAATCCCAGTCTCCCGATGCAGTTCTTGGTCACGTCCCACAGAATTTCGTCCACCGTATTTTTACCGAACAAAGAATTTGAAAAATAATGGATCGTTCGTTCAACCTCACGGGCACTTTTGATTTCATGCATCTTTTGGTGGACATGGAGAGAAAATAATTTAACATAAAAAGTACCGATACCAAAAAGGCCCGCAAAAGTGATTGCCAGGTTTAGATAATAAAAGGTATCCGGGTTTTCAATTTGAACAATTGCGTGAAACAAACCGTATTCTGACGATTCCAAAACAAATATGGTGAGGAGATAAAGTAAACCGGCAAATAAAAAATGAAACCATTTGATCCTTCCTGCAATCAAAACCCAGGCCCCTAAAATCACGATCATAACAAAAGGGAACCCCACATCCTGGCCCGGCACGCAAGCCAGGATAAAAAGTTGGACGTAGGTAATCCCGAATAACCAATTCCGGGCAGTGACAGGATATCCCAAATGATTCCAGTACCACGTCACCAATACCAGGAAGTTCATCACTAACAACATCAATCCTAAGCGCCATGAATACGCGAGGGTTACCAAACTATACAACAACAGAAAAAGAAAAAGAAAAATGGCACATACGTTGACCAGTCTGATTCTTTGTGATTTCAGAATAGACATACCCGGGTTCATACCCCGGTTGACCATCCGTTTGATATGGCCTCCCATGTGCCAAAGATACCAAATTCAAATTTGGTCAAAACGGCATACTGATGGCCAGATTGAGGTTGGAATTGGTGAGGAACTCACCGAAACTGGAATATGCCCAATAAGATCCATTTTCACGTCGGTAGGGAAGCTTGAGTTTCACACCCCAATCGAGCCGCAGGATAAAGAAGGTGAGGTCCATTCGGATCCCTGTGCCGGTGCCCACAGCAAATTGTTCCCAGAATCGTGGGGATAAACGGCTTTCCGGATTGTCAGCCTTACCCATAATCCAAATGTTTCCCATATCAAGAAACAATGCACTGCTCAATCGCCAAAAAAGTGGGAACCGATATTCTGCATTCATTTCAATCTTCAGATCCCCTACATTCGCATAGGGTTGTGTGCTTCCACTCAGTGCAATAGAATCCTGATAGGAACCAGGTCCCAATTCCCTGATCCGCCAGGCCCGCATACTGGATGGGCCACCCAGAAAAAATTGTTTCACAAAAGGAACCGATACCGAACCGGTAAGCGGTGTGGCTATACCGATATTGAGTCGGGTTGCAATCGATGTATTGACAGACAGATCTTTGGAAAATCGTCCATCCAGATCGATCTTAAAATATTTGGCGAAATCAAATTTATTGAACAATTGAATGGTATCTCTGAATCCATTGGATATTGCATTGACAGCCAGCATTTCCAGGCCAGATACCTCCAGTGATCCATAAAATGAAAACTGTCGCTGAGCATAATCCTTTTGACCGACATGAGTGAATTGTGCATTACTGAATAGCAAGCTCGTAAAGATCTGGGGATCGAGTGATTTCCGTACAAATTCCCGCTCTCTGATTTCCTGTACAAAATTTGGAAACAATTCGGGTAAAAAAACGCTGACGGACATATTGTTTACCCGCAGGTTATTCCGGCCGGCAGCCCAGTTGAAATTGTTTCCGGCCTGTACCAGGAATGAATGATATTTGTACAACTGGTCGGTGAATACATATTCATAGTTCAGGTCAAAAGTACTGATCCCATTCTCAATCAAGGTGCTGTAAAAATCCGGATAAAACCCCGATGTCAGGTTATACAGCTTGAAATAGTCGACCGTCCGGGGTAGGATGAGATTGTTCCGAAACCCCGCGATAAAAGTCTGAACAGGGCTATTTCCCAGCGAGTCCGACTTGAATGAAGGGTTAAATTCTGTTTGGAATTGAAATCCGGTCGTAAAAGTCTCCCCACCCCCAAAGGTATTCCTGTTGGACAATTCTGGTCCCATGGATATACCCAGGAGGGAAGAACGTGAAGTATATTCACTGGTGTTGAGATCAAAATCAGTTGTGTTGAGGTCAAAATCCACCTTCAATTCATATTTTCTGGACGGCTGCAGGATAAAATAAATGTTGAGTACATTCGGATCATCAGGCGCCGGTATTCGCTGAACGATCACCGAGGAATATACGTTATATCGCACAATATTCTGACGGGCTGTTTCCAGGGCATCTGCACTGAATACATCCCCTTCCCGGAAAGGAATGGCCGCATTCATAACCTCCCTGTTCAACGATTTCTCCCTGTCAAAATTCAAATGCTGAATTTCATCGATGGTGGCGGTATCCCGTACAGCATCAAAAGCGAATGGGTTGTAATTGTGATCCACCACAATGTCACCGAAATGATATCGACGAAGACCTATACTATCTGCATCATTCAGGATCTCAAAGTAAATATCAATTTGATCGGCTAATTTGATGGCCTGTGGGCGTTTGGAAATATTCAGTGAGGTGAAATATGGGTAGCCATTGTTTTGCATGATAGTAGCAATCCGGTTCTTTTCTTTATTGTAGGACTCCAGGGACAATACATCATCCGGCTTCAAATAGGATTCATCTTCATATCCTTCTATTAACCGTCGAATGGCCTCACTCGGGTAATTGACTTCTTTACTGGCAATAGTATATAAAGGTCCAGTCTCGATATTGTAGGAAATTGTGGCTTTCTTATTTTTGATTTGATCTGAGAAAAATACTTCCGCATCATAAAAACCTTTATCCATTACGTAGCGGGTGATCAGATCAGAAGCCTTGGCGCCGACTCCTTCCTGGTAGATACTGGGTTTGGCAGCAGCCTGTTCATAAATAAATCTATTGAGCGTACCTGTATCAGCATCGAGGAATTTATAGTATAGCCAAATCCGCCAGTTCCTGTTTTCTATTTGTTGGAGTGTATCGAGATAATATATTTCATTCTCGAGAATTTTCTTTTGTCGCGGCTCGATGGGACCGGATACATTGATGGCATAATCGGATAACAAGTATTCGTCCTCCGCCAAAAATTTAGTAACATTACATGAAGAGAACAGTATGAGACAAACCAGTGTGAACCATACGCCATATACACTATACTTACCCTTCATATTAAAATTTCAACCATTAAAGTAACTTCAAGATGTTCCCTAAATTGTCCAGAAATCAAATAAAGTTTATTCGGTCATTAAAACAAAAAAAATACCGGTATAAATTACAAAAATACGCCGTGGAAGGGGAAAAACAGATCCGGGATATTATGAAATTCAGCCCCCGATCCATAGACCATATTGTGATCGCTCAGGAATTTTCCGATCAATCTCAGTGGCCGGACTTACCCGTGTATGCTGCCACAGAGTCGGAATTCAGAGAACTGAGCAGCATGACTCATCCCCAGGGTATTCTGGCGGTTTGTAAAATTCCTGAATCATATGTCGATGCGATGTGGAATGAAAATGGATTTGCATTGTATTGTGATGGCATCCAGGACCCCGGTAATCTGGGCACGATGCTGCGCGCAGCTGAATGGTTTGGAATTGATCAGGTACTCATCGGACCGGAAACGGTTGATCCATTCAGTCCGAAAGTAGTGCAGGCTGCGATGGGCAGTTTGACTTATATTGATCTTTTCTCCTGCAGTCACGAAAGTCTCTGCGGACTGGATTGCCCCATTCTGGTGGCCGACATGAAAGGTCAGGATGCTTATCAATTTGAATGGCCCCAATCGGGAATCCTTGTGTTGAGCAATGAAGGTCGGGGTGTTTCGGATTTTTTCAGGAAACAGGCTTCCGTGCGTATTACACTGCCTTCGTTGGCAGCCAGCCGCACTGAATCCCTGAATGTCAGTATGGCCTGTACAGCGCTTTTGACGCTGCGGGCCGCAAATTCCTGATTATTCAAGACAATTGAGCTGGTCCCTGAAAAGCGTTAGCGCATACACGGAATATTCCTCAAATCCTCGTTCCCAATAAACTGTGGTACGCAAAACAGCTTCCTTTTTCAGCAATTTGATTTGCCTTGGATGAAGTAGGAAGGTGGCCTGGAGAAAATAAGTACCTGATTGGGGGTTGTAATGCCAGTTGGAATCCTGGTTATTGAACAGGGTCACCGACTTGTTATCTGTAAGGTATAACCGTATTGCACTATTTGATTTCAAACGACCATAGACTGATTGAGGATCATTGGCATTCCATTGGAATTGAACCGTCACATAGGTATATCCGCCTTTGAATCGAATGAGCTTACACTGAGTTTCCAATACATCCTGTCCGGGCAGGTAGGGTTTAATATGTGAAGCGGTATAGGTAAAGAGCATCTCAAATGCCAATTCCTTTTTCCGGTCGCCCGTCGTAGGATCCGAACCGTCAAACAATACCTGACAATCGTATGGGGTTCTGTAGGCATGGTGATCTGGCAACAATTCCGAGCCAGATATAGGCTCAATGTGATGACCAACCCGGGATTGCTTCTGAAAGAATGGTATTGTATCCGCTTCTGTCCACGCAGTTCCGTCAGGAAATTCTAACTTGCAGACAGTTGTCCATATTCCGGATGTTTCGAACAAGTCTTTATCCGGTATGGACTGGATCGGGCAAGTCGATATAGGCCAGACTGATACAGGGCCAGATGCCAGGAGGAACAGGGTCAGGAAAGTCCAATAGTTGGATCCGGAACTTATATTTTCCATTTTCTGTAAATATATCTTACTTTTGCCACATACGTTGATACCCTTTTCAGGCCAAATCCAGCAAAGCATAGGCTTCGCTGGTCACATTTCAATCAATTCATAAAGGTAAAATATTATATGGCAAGTCTCACAGATTATCTGGCACAAAATCGATCCCAGTCCCTGGATGAACTAAAGGAATTTCTCAGAATTCCTTCAATATCAGCCGACTCAAAATACAAAAATGATGTTCGCAAAAGCGCTGAATGGTTACGTGACAGATTAAATGAAATTAATGTCAAAACCAGTATCTATGAGACCAAAGGGCACCCCATTGTTTATGGTGAATATGCAGTAAATCCGGAAAAACCCACGGTCTTGTTCTACGGGCATTACGATGTACAACCTCCGGATCCGCTACCCTTGTGGGAGACCGAACCTTTTGAACCCGTTGTAAAAAATACCGAAATTCATCCCCAGGGGGCAGTGTTTGCCAGAGGCGCCTGTGATGATAAAGGGCAATTGTATATGCAGGTAAAAGCCGTACAGGCTCTGCTGGAAAACAATTTATTGGAATGCAACATAAAATTCATATACGAGGGGGAGGAAGAAGTAGGTTCTGATAATCTTGATTTATTCTGTATAGAACATAAAGACCTGCTGCAGTCTGATGTCATCCTTATATGCGATACCGCAATGGTATCGATGGATCAGCCTGCGATAACCACTGGTTTGCGGGGCATGAGTTATGTAGAGGTCAAAGTAACCGGTCCCAGGGTCGATTTACACAGTGGTGTTTATGGTGGAGGAGTGGCTAATCCGATCAATGTTCTGGCTCAAATGATCGCAAATATGCATGATTCGGATGGGCGGATCACTATTCCTGGATTTTACGATGACGTAGCAGAGGTGACTAAAGAAGAGAGGGTTGCAATGAACAAAGCTCCGTTTGATCTGGAAAAATACAAAAAGGACCTGGGCATAAAAGCTGTGGCGGGCGAAAAAGGATATTCTACGCTGGAGCGAACCTCCATCCGGCCTACACTGGATGTAAACGGAATCTGGGGGGGATACATCGGTGAAGGAGCTAAAACCGTGCTCCCTTCTGAAGCACACGCCAAAATATCAATGCGACTGGTACCAGATCAGGATCCCGATAAAATCACTGCTCTGTTTACTGATCACTTCAAATCCATTGCGCCAGAAACGGTAGCTGTAGAGGTGACCCCCCATCACGGAGGACGACCTGCAGTAACCCCGATTGACTCTGTGGCATACAAATCCGCTGTCAAAGCGATGGGGCGTGCTTTTGGAAAAGACCCTATTCCTGTACGGGGCGGAGGAAGCATTCCTATTGTGGCTATGTTCAAAGAAGTCCTGGGCTCGGATTCTATCCTGATGGGTTTTGGACTGGATTCGGATGCTATTCATTCACCTAACGAACACTTCGGATTGTTCAATTACTACATCGGGATTGAAACTATTGCCAGGTTCCTGATACAGTATGCTGAAGATGCAGGCACAAAATGAGAATTGATATCATAGCTGCCGTCCCGGATCTCCTGGAATCCACTTTACATCACAGTATGATGAAGCGGGCCCAGGACAAAGGGTTACTTGAGATACACACGCATGACCTGCGCCAATATGGAATTGGAAAATACCGACAAATCGATGATTACCCTTATGGTGGTGGTGCAGGGATGGTACTGAAGGTCGAACCGATTTTCGAATGTATTGAAAAGCTGCAGACAGAAAGGGATTACGATGAGGTCATTTATCTGACACCGGACGGAGCTACTTTGAACCAATCCCTGGTGAACCGTCTTTCCCTGCTCGAAAATATTATTATGTTGTGCGGTCATTACAAAGGAGTGGACCAGCGGGTACGAGACAGCCTGATTACCATGGAAATTTCGATCGGAGACTATGTTTTGAGTGGGGGAGAACTCGCGGCGGCGGTGCTCACTGACGCGATTGGGCGTTTGATCCCCGGGGTATTGAATGATGAATCCAGTGCGTTGGAGGATTCATTCCAGGATAATATACTCGCACCACCTATTTATACCCGACCACCCGAATTCCGGGGGATGCAGGTGCCTGGTGTATTATTGTCCGGACATGATGCAAGGATCAGAGCATGGCGTGAACAAATGGCCTGGGAACTGACCAAAGAAAAACGCCCCGATCTTCTAAATGATGAGACCCTGGAAAAAAATCAAGATTAAGTAAAGGTTATTTCCATACGGTGATACAAAGACAATCTAGTCCTACTGTCAGCTTTGTCATAGCCCTTCAGTATCTACAACATCAGACATGGCTTGCATCTACATAAAGCAAATACCATTCGTTATATGAAGTTAAATATGCTCCATCAAAAAACCCTTTCGATTGAAGGAAGTTGGTGTGCGTACTGCATCTCCTTGACATCGGTTCCAGCCAGGCCGGAACCTAATCAAACAATTGCTCGTAAGACTCATTGGAGTTGTCCGATTTCCGGTTACGCTGTACTTTTACCGGATCAGTCGGACGGGCATCGAGATCGAGGAAATCTTCATCCATAGAAGGTGTTCCTTCTCCCAATAGCATAATGGTGCTATTTTTCTCCCATTCCTCAAGCATTTTCAGGCCTTGCTCTTCAAAAACACCATTCTGGAGATCCACGCTTTCCATGACAGAGGACGACATCTCCATAAAATGTTCCATTTCTCCAACCTTGTTGGCCAGGTCATCTGCGATGTTTTCGAGGGCTGCATCAAACATTTCGCGTTTACTTCCCGAACCAGAAATGATATCCATAGCATTTTTCATAGCACTGTAACTGGTTCGAATGGCTTTGCGTTCCTGTTCCTTGAGCTTGACCTGGTCTTTGGTATCTTCCAGCAGTACTTCTGAATTGCTGTACATCTTGGACAATACCCGGTAGAGAATCGACATTTTCTGATGTAGGGCGTGATATTTTTCGTTGCTTTCTTTCAGGCGGGCAGCTTTCCGGGATGACAATAACATTTGATTTTCATTGTTCATTTCCCTGGCTTTCTGCGCCATCAGCATACTATTCTCTATTTCACTGTTGTTTTCTGACATCAGGGTTTTCAACCGACGCATCTGTCCTCTAAGGTTACCGATCTGCTTACTTAGTTTTTTCAGGTTATCCTCGAGATCCTGCACGTAACTTTTTAATATTCCAATGGGGTCAATCTGTACAAAAAGTCCGGTGACCCATCGCATCACGCTTTTATACATGTACCATACAAGATTGCGCATTCGCGGATCCAAAACCATGTACAACACAACTGCCAGTGCAATCAAAATCAGGGAAAGGTACAATACATTGGAAGCCAAAGCAATAATGGCGGCCATATTGGTGGCGATCAGATAACCACCACCCAGGAGAATGCCACCCAGGAACAGCATTCCGGTCACTCCTTCTGGTTTTTTCCAGAAAGATTTGGGCTTTGAAGTTTTGAAAGACTCTAACTCAGACATACGTTGATTTTATTTTCGATCATGCAAAAAATGAATGTTCCTGATTCCTCAGGGAAGTTGCGATTTGAATAGGCCCATATCCGATTCGATCCGTTGGGTCAGGGCATGTAAGGTCTGACCAAAACGTTCGCTGGTTTCCTCGATTTTATTACGGGCTTCGTCCGCCTCAGCATCAATATTATCCAACCGGGTTTGCAGCTCGTTAAGTTCCGTGGTCAGCGCTTTTATCTTTTTCTCAATTCCGGCTTTCTTGCTTTCCAGCGAAGTTTTCTGCTTTTCCCTGGAATGCACTCTGGATTCCATTTGCTTTTCCAGCGCACTGTTGAACTGTTTGAATTCTTCCTTCAATACTGTAAGATAATAATCAGCACTTTCCACCAGTTTGTCTTTTGTCAATCCCACAGTAGAAGCGGTCGCAAATGCGGTCTTTATCGCTGTGGCCTCATCTATATTGAGATCACCAAGCCGAATGAGCGCCTGTTTGAATTCCAGGTAATCGAATCCATTCTGGTTATTTTTCTCGATGGCTTTCAACAGAAATTCCAGGGATTTTTTGTCCAGTTGGTTCTTGTCGTCAAAAATTTCCTTCAGATTGAGATTCATAGGTTCGTTTAATTATCAAATATAAGACTGTTATCGGTCCTTAAATATAAGTATTATCTATTTTATATGAAATCGATATTTTTATCTGCAAGAGTATGCTATCAACGCACCAATGGCAAAAATGACTTTTTGTCAGGAAATGCATCGTAATTTATGACAAATTATGATCATATGACGCATTAGGTATGTCAATATGTGTGCATTGTAGTCAATGGCATTCAACTTGCAATGTATTGTTTGATTTTTGTATTGTAAAATTTTAAACTTAATTTGATATGGGAAAAATTATCGGAATAGACTTAGGTACCACAAACTCCGTGGTATCGGTGATGGAAGGTAATGAACCGGTGGTTATTCCAAATGACGAAGGTAAAAGAACAACACCATCCGTGGTGGCATTTCTGGACAACGGAGAGCGCAAAGTGGGTGATCCGGCCAAGCGTCAGGCGATAACGAACCCGCATAAGACCATCAATTCCATTAAAAGATTTATGGGCGCACGATACGACGCTCATCTGGATGAAATCGAGAAGATGTCCTATGAACTGGTCAAAGGAGACAATGACACTGTTCGTGTAAAGATCGATGACAGACAATACACCCCCCAGGAAATTTCTGCGATGATCCTTCAGAAAATGAAAAAAGTAGCTTCTGAATACCTGGGTCAGGAAGTAACCGAGGCGGTAGTAACCGTTCCCGCTTATTTCAACGATTCCCAGCGTCAGGCCACAAAGGAAGCCGGTGAAATCGCCGGGCTGGATATCAAACGGATCATCAACGAACCTACGGCAGCAGCACTGGCGTACGGTTTGGATAAAAGCCACAAAGATCAGACGATCGCGGTTTTTGACCTCGGTGGTGGAACATTTGATATTTCCATTCTGGAGCTGGGAGATGGGGTTTTTGAGGTCAAATCCACCAATGGGGATACCATGCTGGGAGGAGATGATTTTGACCGCGTCCTCATAGACCACATGGCCCAACATTTTCTCGAGCAGGAAAATATGGATCTGCGTAAAGATCCCATGGCATTGCAACGATTGAAAGATGCCGCTGAAAAAGCCAAAATTGAACTGTCAGCTTCCACCGAAACGGAAGTCAACCTCCCTTACATCACTGCCAAAGACGGAGTGCCTAAACACCTGGTGATGAAAATATCCAGATCTCGCTTCGAACAATTGGCAGATGATTTGATCCAACGGACCATTGAGCCTTGCCGGAAGGCATTGAAAGATGCCAATATGTCGGCCAGTGACATCGATGAAGTCATTCTGGTGGGTGGTTCAACCCGGATCCCTAAAGTACAGGAAGTAGTCAAAGAATTTTTTGGTAAGGAACTCAACAAGAGCGTAAACCCTGATGAAGTGGTGGCCATAGGAGCTGCCATCCAGGGCGGGGTATTGAGTGGAGACGTACAGGATGTACTTCTACTGGACGTAACCCCACTTTCCATGGGTATCGAAACCATGGGTGGTGTGTACGACGTCGTTATCGAAGCCAACTCGACCATTCCAACCAAAAAATCCAAAACATATTCCACAGCTGCTGATAACCAGCCTTCTGTTGAAATTCATATTCTACAGGGAGAAAGACCGATGGCGAAGGACAACAGAACCGTAGGAAGATTTATCCTGGACGGTATTCCTCCTGCTCCACGTGGGACGCCTCAGATCGAGGTAACCTTTGATATGGATGCCAACGGAATTCTCAATGTTCACGCCAAAGATTCCGGTACCGGCAAGGAGCAGAAAATCCGGATCGAAGCTTCTACCGGTCTGTCAGAATCCGAAATTGAACGGATGAAACAGGAAGCTCAGGCCAACGCAGAGGAAGATCGGAAGATCAAAGAAAAAGTTGATAAACTCAACGCTGCTGATGCCACCATATTCAGTACTGAAAAACAACTGAAGGAATACGGTGACAAAATTCCAGCGGACAAAAAGGCCAGTATTGAAAGTGCTCTGCAAGAACTCAAAGATGCACACAAATCTGAAGATCTGAATAAGATCGATGCAGTAAGTGAGAAACTGACTGCTGCCTGGACCGCTGCAAGCCAGGATATTTATCAGGCCAATCAATCCAATGAAGCACAGACTGGTGGTAATACCGGAGCTGGTGCCCAGGACGGGGCCACGTCAGGCGGAAATAATCAGGGAGCGGATGATGTGACGGATGTAGAATTTGAAGAAGTGGACGAAAACAAATAACCTTCGTCAAATTTATTTTAGAAAGGGTGTTAATCAATCGATTACCACCCTTTTTTTTATCTATCTTTGTACCCCGTAATGTCAACACTTCAGACTATGACCAAGTACATCTTTGTTACGGGTGGCGTGACTTCTTCCCTGGGGAAAGGGATTATATCCGCTTCACTGGCAAAACTGCTGCAAGCCAGGGGTTTTAAAGTAACCATTCAAAAACTGGATCCATATATAAATGTCGATCCGGGTACACTCAATCCTTATGAACACGGGGAATGTTACGTAACCGATGATGGTGCCGAAACCGATCTGGACCTGGGCCATTACGAACGGTTTCTCAACCGGCCCACATCACAGGCGAACAATGTAACTACCGGTCGGATTTATTCCAATGTAATCAATAAGGAACGTGCCGGAGCATATCTGGGTAAAACCGTTCAGGTGATTCCGCATATTACCGATGAAATCAAGAGTTACATCCGAGATTTCGAAAAAGATGATTACGATGTAATCATATCCGAAATCGGAGGAACGGTAGGGGATATCGAATCCCTGCCATATATTGAAGCAGTCCGGCAATTGCGCAATGAACTGGGAAAACAAAATGGCATCGTCATTCATTTGACCCTTATACCTTATCTTAGTGCAGCGGGTGAACTCAAGACTAAACCCACACAGCATTCTGTAAAAGAATTGCTGACCTATGGAATCCAGCCGGACATTCTGGTCTGCCGGACTGAATACACCCTTTCTGATGATATCCGCGAAAAACTGGCACTATTCTGCAATGTCCATAAGAATTCTGTCATAGAGTCGATCGATGCCCAATCTATTTACGATGTACCGTTGATGATGCTCAAAGAAAAACTGGATATCCGGGTCATGGAAAAACTGGGACTGGAATCGATCAATGAGCCCGATCTGCTGGCCTGGAAAAATTTCCTGGGCAAACTCAAAAACCCGCTGCACGAAATCAAAATAGGATTAATAGGGAAATACATCGAACTCCAGGATGCCTATAAATCCATATATGAATCTTTTGTCCATGCTGGTGCGCAGAACGAGACCCAGGTGACCGTGGTCAGTTTGCATTCAGAAGATCTGGAGGAACCCGATTTTGAGAAACACCTCACCCCTCTGGATGGAATCCTGGTAGCCCCCGGCTTCGGCCAGCGAGGAATCGAAGGAAAGCTCAATGCCATCCGTTATGCCCGTATGAACCACGTGCCTTTTTTTGGCATCTGTCTGGGCATGCAATGCGCGGTAGTGGAATTCGCACGAAATGTGCTCGACTTACCGGAAGCAAGCTCGGAGGAATTCAATCCAGAAACCGAACATCCGGTGATCCATTTGATGCCGGATCAGATCAATATCGAGAATATGGGCGGTACCATGCGCCTGGGTTCCTGGAAGTGCCATCTGGAACCTTCTTCCAAAGCATTCGAATCGTATGGTCAGGAAATCATTCACGAACGACACCGGCATCGCTTCGAATTCAATAATGCCTACCTGGAAGATTTTAGATCGCATGGATTTATCCCCTCTGGAATTAACAAAGAAAAAAATCTGATCGAAATCATGGAATTGACTGATCACCCCTGGTTTATCGGCGTGCAATTTCATCCAGAGCTCAAAAGCCGCGTGGAACGGCCACATCCATTGTTCAGCTCATTTATCCTGGCAGCCATCGATCACAAAAACAAAAACAACAATCTCGAGGAAAATCTAACTGAGCCTTACGATGCGCAAACTGAAGTTGGATGAACTCAACCGGTTACGGCTGGAAGAATTCCGGGCATTGGAAAAATATCCAGTTACCATCGTATTGGATAATATCCGTTCCGGCTTAAACGTAGGCAGCTTTTTCAGGACTGCAGATGCTTTTGCAATTGAGCAAATTTATCTCTGTGGTTACACCCCGGCTCCGCCCCACCCGGAAATATTCAAAACCGCTATTGGCGCCACGGAAGCAGTTCAATGGAGTCAATTTCCGGATATTACAGAAGCTCTGACCCTACTACACAGCAAAGATTATCGATGCATTGGGATCGAACAAACCGATATTTCCCAGGAACTGGATCAGATAGAAGTTCCACAGAATGGGTGTGCACTGATCTTTGGGAATGAAGTCAATGGTTTATCCAAAACCACATTTCCATATATTCATGAGGTATGGGAAATACCGCAATTTGGTACCAAACATTCACTGAATGTATCGATATGTGGTGGAATCGTTCTTTGGGAGGTCATTCGGCAATTGCGCAGTGGACCCCGGGGTTAAAGCTTCAATCCGTGGTCAGATTTTTCCAGGATTTCAGTCATTTCTTTGGAAATTGAACTGCGGATCACTTTAATAAAGGTTTTCTCTGCCAACTGAAGGGTCACGACGTCACCTTCAATTTTGCTGATTTTTCCGATGATTCCGGAACCTGTGGATACGATGCTCCCTTTATCTAGTGCAGCGTTGAAATTACGCTGCTCTTTTGCTTTTTTCTGCTGGGGTCGCATAAATAAAAAATAAAACACCACTACCATACCCAGAAGTGGAAGCATGGTAACAAAAGGATTAGCTGCGTCGGCCTGAAGAATTATCATATAATTTTATTTTTATCTGCTTACAAAACCCTGCAAATATAATAAGGTTCTGGGAGGGTAGGTATTCCCGATCACATTAATTGATTTTTTTTGGTAGCCCAGTCGTCCCGTAGAATTGAAGGTGACTTCGATCTGTCCGCTTTCCCCTGGTGCGATCGGATCGGTAGTGTATTTTGTCGCTGTACAACCGCATGAAGTCTGGACATTGGAAATGATGGCCGGTCTTTTTCCGGTGTTGGTATACCGGAAAACCTGGGTGAAATTTTCCCCCATCCGGATGGTATCCCAATCGACCAGTGTGGTTTCAAAATCCAGGTGGGCAGCCACTGAAGTATCGATGATTTGTTCCGGTCCTACCGGAATATTGATGATGGAGGAAACCGAACCATCTGAGTCGGATGTTGCACCATCGTTTTTACAGGCCACAAAACACAGTACACAACTAAGGAAAAGGAGGGCGATACGCATCAGAACATTTATTTTACTTGCAAATATCCAAACAATTTGGTTGTTTAGCAAAGTTTTTACATTTTCAATTTGAGTCAACTCATAGCCGACACATCAATCTTTTTATTGCAATTACACCATGAGGACAATACCACAGGAAAAATCACCGCCCGCTCCGATAATTTTCCTTATTGGTTTCATGGGATCAGGAAAGACCATGCTCAGCAGGAAAGTGGCGGAAAACACAAATGTCGTTTCAGTAGAAATGGACGATGAAATTGTTAACCGCGCTGGTATGAGCATCAATGAGATTTTCGCCACCAGGGGGGAAACTTATTTCCGGAAACTCGAACGTATCGTATTGCAGAATCTGATCAAACAATACCGTGAAAGTTCCAAAACCGTCCTGATCAGTACGGGTGGGGGAGCACCATGTTATCATGACAACATGGAAATAATGAATCGTGCCGGTACCACGATTTTTATAGATGTACCAGCAGATCGGCTGGCTTCCAGACTGGAATGTAAAAAGGAGGAACGACCATTGATCAGGAATAAAACGACCGTGGAAATTCAGGAATATGTGGTTGCTATGTTGAAGGAAAGACTACCGTATTATCTTCAGGCCAATATCCGTATGAATCCATTGTGGGAGAACAAGGAGTTGAATATACAATTGCTCACGGATATCCTCCAGGAGATGGGGGTTTTACATCCGGGATAAAACCATCTGAAGTGCTGCTGCCGGCTGCAACATCCCCCCGGCACGTTTGACATCGGGTAATGACTTACTCGAATGGTGGAGAATATTGTATATTTCAGCGGGAGACAATTCCGGTGCAAACGATTTGAGAATACCCACAGTACTGCTCACAAATGGAGCGGCCATGGAAGTACCTGAAAGGGGTTTGTATTGATTTCCGGGATAGGTACTCATAATGTTGACACCGGGGGCGGATAAACCCCATTCTATACCATCCAGGTAATTGGAAAAACCAGCCAGATGCAATTCTTCATCCAGGGCAGTCACACAGATCACTCCAGGCACATTGGCCGGAGTAAACCCACGCGCAGAAGCACTACTGTTTCCCGCACTGGTTATCACTACGGCATTTGAGCCCGCAGCATACTCCACTGCCGCCAGATAAGCTTTTTGCTTTGGAGCATCACTTATTCCCCCGAGTGACATGGAAAGAACGTCCGCCCCTTCATCCACTGCCCGGATCATTCCCTTAATGATCTGAGCCTGTGTCCCGAAACCAAATCTATTCAAGACTTTGACCGGCATCAGGGAGATCAGGTTGTCATGAAAAGCCATAGATGCAATGCCTTTGCGGTTGTTGGTTTCTGCTGCCATGATACCCGCGCAATGAGTCCCGTGCCCCACTGGATCTGTTTCACTCCTGTAGCTCTTGTCCAGCATATGAGATAAATCTTCATGTTGACCATCAATGCCGGTGTCCAATACAGCGACCACAGCGGTTTCAATCGCCTGGTCATGATGATCTATCAACAACTCATACCATTCTTCCATATTCAATGCGTCAAGCGCCCACTGCTGTTCACTCAATGGATCATTGATTCGAATAGTGGTCTTATGTCCTTTTGTGGGGTCCGGAGATAATGGTTTCAATTGGATGACATCATTTACTTCCCCATATCGGATGAGATCCTGGCTCAGAAGCAAGGCCAGTAGGTCATTTTTCTTATCCGAAATCTCATCCGGAATATCTATCAAATAAAAATGGTCCAGTGAAGTACCTGAGCGGGCGGGATGAAATGCTCTGGCAATTCGACCCTCATATTCCGCAATAGCCTCGGATATAGCCACGACCTGGTCCGGATTGGCTTCAATGAGTAATTCTCCCAGCTCCAGATTCTGATTTATTTTGGAGGGAAGCAAATCCACTTCAAGATTGAGTCGGAGCAAATAAATACTGACTATGATACTCGAAACAATGGCCATAAAAAGACCAATTTTATTCTTTCGGAGCAGCATAAAAACAAATCCAAAAAATCCGATTAGGATGAGGTTTTTAGAAAAAATAAAGTATTTAACAGGCCCGAATGACATACTCATAGTCAGGATAAAATTACCCATCAGCGACAAGAAGAAGCCGATGCCCATGACCATATTCCATTTGCGGGAGCCCGAAAATAAAAACCACAACCCCAGAAAACCAACAGCCAGAATATATGTTAGGCTAGTGATGTCATTGAAAATTTCCATCGATGGCTCTTTTTTTGAATCTAAACATTGAAGTTAGAAATTGATTCGTATTAGGGGTGATAATATGGGAATTATTCGACAAACCCAGCTTTTCTACCGATTTATTTTATTTTTGCAACCTTAAAATATTTGATCAGATATATCATGGATATTCAAAAATGTGTAATAATTGGTTCCGGACCAGCAGGTTATACTGCTGCTATTTATGCAGCACGCGCCAATCTCGATCCCATTATGTACGTCGGAGCAGAACCCGGCGGCCAGTTGATGATCACAACTGAGGTAGAGAATTATCCCGGCTACCCCGACGGAGTACAGGGTCCTGTGATGATGGATGAGTTCCGAAAACAGGCAGAACGTTTCGGTACTCAGATTTTCTATAATGTGGTGACGGAGGTAGATTTCAGCGGCAATGTCCACACCCTTACCCTGGACAATGGGGAAAAAATTCAATCACATACCGTGATCATTGCTACGGGGGCAAGCGCAAAATGGCTGGGGCTCCCCTCAGAAAAAAAATTCATGAACAAGGGGGTATCGGCCTGTGCAGTATGCGATGGCTTTTTCTTTAAAGGCCAGAATGTAGCTGTGATAGGAGGAGGAGATACTGCTGCTGAGGAAGCGACCTATTTATCCAAGATGACCCCCCAAGTGCACCTGCTCGTTCGTCGGGATGAAATGCGGGCTTCCAGGATTATGCAGGACAGAGTCATGAAGGCGGACAATATCACGATCCATTGGAATACTGAGGCACAGGAAGTGCTGGGAAATGGGGAGGTGACCGGGGTTCGTGTGATCAATAACAAGACCAATGAAACTTCAGTACTGGATGTCACTGGTTTTTTCGTAGCCATCGGACATAAACCCAATACCGAGATTTTTCATGGTTTCCTGGAAATGGATGAGACCGGGTACATCCTGACCAAAGGAAAAACGACATTGACCAACGTACCAGGTGTATTTGCCAGCGGCGATGCTCAGGATAAAAAATATCGACAGGCCGTTACTGCTGCAGGCACGGGATGTATGGCCGCTCTGGATGCGGAGGAATATTTGGTCGAAAAGGGAATAATATAAATTGAACTGATAAACATTTTTAATACTATGTCAAACACAAAATTCAGAACTGGGGTCTTATTTGGTGATGAAATTACAGAACTTTATCAGGATGCCAACGAGAATGATTATGCCCTTCCAGCCGTCAATGTAACCGGTTCCAATACCATCAATGCCGTCATGGAAACAGCCCGGGATTTACAATCACCGGTGATCATCCAGTTGTCCAATGGCGGTGCCTCTTTCTACGCAGGGAAAGGCTTGTCTAATGAAAAGCAACACGCTAGTATTTCCGGTGCCGTGGCAGCAGCTACTCACGTCCATTTACTGGCAGCGCAATACGGAGTTTCAGTGATTTTACATACGGACCATTGCGCAAAGAATTTACTGCCCTGGATCGATGGTCTATTGGAAGTAGGGATAAAATATCATGCAGAGAAAGGACAACCGTTATACAGTTCTCATATGCTGGATTTGTCTGAAGAACCGATCGATATGAACATTGCCATTTCAAAAAATTATTTTGAACGGATGAATAAAATAGGCATGTCGATAGAGATCGAGCTCGGCGTGACCGGAGGAGAGGAAGATGGCGTGGACAATACAGATGTAGATAGCGCACGACTCTATACCCAGCCAGAGGAAGTAGCCTATGCCTACGAACAGTTGAAACAAGTTTCGGATCGATTTACCATCGCTGCGGCTTTCGGCAATGTGCATGGTGTGTACAAACCCGGAAATGTAGAACTTCGTCCTGTTATTCTCAAAAATTCACAAGATTTTGTTCGGGAAAAATTTAAGCTTAAGGAAGAATATCCCATCCATTTTGTGTTTCACGGAGGCAGTGGATCTGACCTGAAGGATATCCGGGAAGCTATTAGTTACGGCGCCATCAAGATGAACATTGATACGGATCAGCAATGGGCCTTCTGGGATGGCGTACGAGAATATGTCGCTAAGCACCAGGATTATTTGCAGGCCCAGATCGGGAATCCAGATGGGGAGGATGTGCCCAATAAAAAATATTACGATCC
>CBFGVZ010000014.1:0-32214 GCA_965652315.1 uncultured Saprospiraceae bacterium
TCGTATTGAATTTTTTCTATATATTAGCAAGCCTGATTCGTGTATCTGCTTTTTCATTTTCAAAGCGTTAAATTTAAATGGGTTGAACTGAGCTTAGAATCTCAGTTATGATGCTTTAGATCCAGCCGGATCTTCATCAAATCTTCCAAATCATGGACGGGACGTTCGATATCAAACGGTATCACTTTTTTCGAAAAACGCTGGAAATATAACAGACAGGCATCTTTCCACCACACGGCATCACGGGCCTGTATTTTCAATTTGGACTGCACAAGCGTAAACCGGTCTGTATCCAGATACTCCGCTAACCCATCCCATACTTTTTGATAAGTTCTGACAGAGTTTACTCCAGAATCATAAGCATAGCATAGATTATCCCAGAGTGTGCGACCATTCCACATCAAATAATCCCACGGTAGATGATGAAACCAAAGCAGGTATTTATCCGGACACAACTTCGGGTCGTTAAAAATATCGCTCAGGGGGGAATGGTATTGTGACACGGCATCACTTCCCCCACGACTTCGGTCAAATCCAATGCCGGTACTGTCCGCATTGTGATAATACCGGGGGAGCCAGTCCGGGCGGGCATTGGGAATATCACACCAGGGCTCCGGACCGTAATGATGCCCCCAGGCAAACAAATGATGCAGACCCATAGGCATCATATAATTGACCGCAGTTTCCCTCGAAGACAACATCATCTGCTTCACAGGTTCTACAAATTCACGATCTCCTGTAAAAGTCATTCGAATCCATTCTTCAGCAATCTGATCTGAGCGCAACGTATTATCCCATGCTAATCTGCCAAAAGCGTACCAATTGGCCTGGGCAAAAGGATGTCCGCACCAATTGCTGTCCAGTCCGATATTGGCCACTCCGGCAATCGCCGTTACACCCTGATCAAAAAGGCTTCCATCCGTCGTACGGGCAACCGTGGACCCACTACCTTTGCAAAAGGTATCAGCGCTCAGACATTCTTCCCACATAGTTGATAAAAACACGAGATGATTGGAAAAACCCAGATATTCCTGGGTGATCTGAAATTCGGGCATGACCGATGTATGTTCCAACCCTCCAAAAAGCGGACTAATTGGCTCTCTCGGCTGAAAATCAATCGGACCATTTTTCACCTGAATAATGACATTCTCCCGAAATTGACCATCGAGGGGTTTAAATTCGTTGTAAGCTTGCTTTGCACGGTCATCGCTATCCGGGCTGTAAACAAAAGCCCGCCACATTACAATACCATGGTAATCCATTAAAGCATCCGCCAGCATGTTGGCGCCCTCAGCATGACTACGTCCGTAATCCATAGGACCGGGCAACCCTTCCGAATTGGCTTTCACCAGAAATCCCCCAAAATCCGGAATCAGATCGTAGATTTCTGTGACTTTATCAGACCACCATTGAATCACATCAGGATTCAGGGGATCTGAATCTGCCAGACCGCTAAGCGCTGCGGGCGAGGAAAAATTGATTGACAGGTAAACCCGGATGTGATACGGTCTCAATTCATCCGCGATCACCCGCACCTTTTTCAGGTATTCGGAGGTCAGAATTTTAGGGTCGGCATTGACATTGTTCAGCACTGTTCCGTTTATCCCTATCGACGCATTAGCCCGGGCATATTCCCGGTATCTGGGAGAGACTTTCCCCGGCAGATCCTCCCATTGCCAGATGGAATATCCCGCATAACCCCTTTCCACGGTTCCATTCAGATTGTCCCAATGATTAAGCAACCTTCGTTCATAAGAAGGTTCTTCCATGATGGAAAGTTCTGAGAGGGACTGGCCGGTCCGGATCAATCTCAACAAATGAAAAGTACCGTATAATAATCCTGCTTCGGAAGGTGCTGTTACCAAAGTACCCTTCTTGCCATCCTGAATTACTGTCCGGATCAGATAGCCATCTTCCTGAACAAAATCTGGGAATGGTTCTTCCAGCAAATCCTGAACCATTTCATCACCGGATGGTGCGATCACCAGGGTACCCTCCTCGAAACCACTAACCAGGGGCAGATACTGTCCTGACATTAGCTGCCAGGCCCGTTGGAGTTCTTTGGTACTCGTCAGTTCCTTGTCCGCATGCAGACCGGAAATGGGCAGATGGGATACTTCCATTTTTGGAAATCGCAGCCAAAGATCAGTACCGGTTTCAGCAGAAAGATAATGGTAGGTAGCCAGAAATAATATACACCAAAAATATAGCTTACTGCTCATACCGGAAAATTGAATGAGTATTGATAAGTTTACTGATAATCAGGCCACATTTTGCCAAAGAACCAGAAATTGCTCCGACCCGAATTCTTCACCACATACAGTCTGAAAGAGATGCATGCTATCGAATAACAATCTAATATTGTCTTAAAAAATTGCGAACACCTTGGAATAGCCCAATATGTCAAAGTTCACCCGCCCTGAAAAAGGCTCCGCATCCCCTTCGGGTTCCTTCATCAAAGATGGCTTCAACATCTTTGGTCTTCGAATACATTCGGTCATGTCTCGCATCTACACAAAGCAAATACCTTGCATAATTACATTGCATAATCCGGGCTAAAACTAATATTTTTTTGAGAGCTGTGAAAATATATAGCCAGACGACTACTCCATAAAGTCAGATTTTATTGAAATTCATAATTTTTGCCCAATCACAAAAAGGAAGAACCTGGAGAAACCATCAATCCTGATCAGCCGGGCAGTGTGTAGTTCCAGTTATTCCTTTCCAAATATCAGAATGAATCTGAGCTGTGGTATGGTCATGGACCTACTTTATTCACTTCTGATTATCCAAAAGTTACCATCCAGGATTCTGACCCAAATTAGGATTTTTCAACAAGTCAAGTTTAGGAATCGGATAAAAGTATAATTTATCCTCCCAAACCCGGATCTGATCCATCATAAACATAAGTGTATGTCCATCTTCGCCCAGTTGGTACCGGTTATTGCTACCGTTTTCTAGTTTTTCACCCACATAAAAATTATATGCACCCGGCACTTTTTCAGCATCCAGATTTTTTGTGAAAACCACGTCCGGATTCCCATCCTCATTCATATCATAGGGTTTGTCCAATTCCGGGACATAGATACCATCCCATGGATGAGTCAACAATTCCCCTGATTTCCATCGCTGTACGTCGTCAAATGCAAATCCTTCGAAGCTCAATTCTATGGATCTTTCCCGTCTAATCTCCAGAATGGCCGGATCGGTTATCCCCGGGAAAAACTGTTGCTGGAGGTAAGGATCAGCAGAAACTGGTTTTGAATCAAGGCCACCTGTTATTCCGGCTCTGGCCCGTAGAACGCCTATCGTTTTACTCCAATCCGCATCAGTGAGCGTACCCAATTCTGCTTTGGCCTCCGCATAATTGAGCAGTACTTCGGCCAACCGGAACAGGACTACATTATTTTCATTCGCGATCTTATTATCGATCGAGGCATCCGCTACGGTAAACTTATGAGTCTGATAGCCTGTGAGTACATAACCATAATCCGGTGCAACAGGGACTTCTTCACCGCCAATGATTCTGGTAAATCCTGGAGTGATATAGGTTTGGGAAAGACGGTAATCGCGATTCTTACATTCACTTACGAAAGACATGGTATCCGAGCCGGGTATATCTGTAAATCGACTGCCATCCAGCATCAAAAACGTTTTTATATACGATCTGGTTGGACCGGTTGCAATTCCGGAGGTGACGGACGTCCATACTCTATTAGCCTGATGAGCAATTCCCAGGCCATTGTCAAAAGTTACTGCGTAGAGCACTTCAGATGAAATAGGATCCTTAGTGACGAACAATTCCTTGTAAGAATCCTTTGGTCCGGCTCCGGTGTATATGGAATATCCGGCATCCATCACGAATTGTGCTGCGGACACAGCTTCCTCGAGCCACTCGTCAGCAGTGGAAGCCAGGTCGGCTTCAGTATGGTATTTCCGAAATGTGCCTTCCCACAGACACACCCGGGACTTAAAGGCAGCAGCCACAGTAGAAGTGATCGTTGAACAGGACTCATCCCTTTTATTCCTGATGTTACTGATGGCAAAATTCAAATCTGCTTTTATCATATCGGCTATATGAGCCCGGTCATCCCTCCCTGCGGTCAGTAAGGGATCTTCCACATCCAGCGCATGGTCTATCCAGGGTACATCGCCGAATCGCTTCATCTTATTGAAATAAAAGTAAGCCCGGAAAAACCGCGCTATCCCGATATAATTGTTTCGCACTTCTTCGGGTATCTCTGTACTGGTACAGTTCTCGATAAAGTAATTGATGTTCCGTAACTGACTCCAGCTCCATCCCGAGCTTTCCTCCGGACCATATCCACCTGGAGTCAAATACTGAATCACCCCATTCCAGGCATTGTAATAGTTGAGTGATGTCAACAGCCGGGTTGAATTGGGAAACGCATTATAAAATGAGTTGGTGTACATTTCCAAACCCTGTTCCGTATTAAAGATCGGGCCTCTGTCCACTTCTGCTTTTGGAACTTCAACCAAATCACAGGAGAAAGCCACCAGAATTATTGCTAATGATATATAGGTTAATTTTTTCATGATCATTGAGAATTAAAAGGTTACTGAAAGTCCGAAACTAATGCCCTTCAAAATGGGGTAGTTATAAGTCTGGGATCCATTGGATATCCCTCCGCCGATACCTCCTGTGATTTGGATCGCCGCATTGGAATCCTGATCTTCACCATATATATTGCCTACATCAAAACTATTCTCATATTTATAAAGCGGCGACCAGCTCCAGAGATTTACACCCGAAACGTACAGTTGAGCACGTTGAATTTTGGCTCTGGATAACCAATCTCCGGAAAAATCATAGCCCAGTCGCAGGTTTTTCAATCGGATATATGCTACATTCTGTAGATAACGGGTCTGTACCACCGCCAATTCCCTGGAGCTTTGTAATGCCACATATCCTCTGTACCGGGGGAAATACGTGTCCGGATTCTCTTCCGACCAGATTTCTCCCAACATAGATTTAGGAACCATATCATAAGGTCTGTTGTATTGGCCCCAGAAAAGGGCGTTGTCGGTCCCCGGCCACCAATGCTGTTGACCAATTCCCTGAAAAAATATGGAAAATGAAATGTGGTTCCAATCCGCACCCAGATTTAGGCCAAAAGCATATCTCGGGGAGGTATTACCTATGATCCGCCGGTCTCCCGGATTGTCAACGGTATTGTCTCCATATGAGATCACTCCATCGTTGTTCAGGTCTCTGTATTTGATATCACCTGGTAGCCATGTTTTTGTGCTGGAGGGGGAATATATGTTTTGATCAGCATGGTTCTGAATATCCTCCTCGGAAGTAAAAAACCCCTCCGTTTCATAGCCCCAAATTTCTCCCAGTGTCATACCTTCATAATAGTTAAATCGGGCATCCCAATATGATCCCAGATCATTCTGTGGATTCGTATATCGATCGATGGTTGATAAATAATCTGACAAAGTTGCCCTGATGTGATATTGAAACGGTTTATTACCGAGATTGAACAAATCCTGCCAACGAAGACTCAGTTCCCATCCTTTTGTCGTCATGTCCGCATAATTTCCTTTTGGGGGAGTGGCTCCAAAAACGGCGGGAAGGTCTACGCCAACAGCAAACATATTTTTGGTTTTTCGAATATAGACATCACCAGTGAATTGCAGTCTGGTGTTCAACAGTTCCACATCTAATCCCACATCAGTCGTGGTAGAGGTTTCCCAGGTCAGTCCATTGGGAATAACTGTAGGAGTGGAAGTCTGTTGATTCAATGTACCATGTATCAATCGGTCCATTGTTCGGATATTGAAAAGCTCCTGATAAGTGTAGGGTCCTACATTTCCATTACCAAGGGACCCATATGATGCACGAATTTTTAGATTTGAAACGGCATTGGAATTAACATTCCAGAACGGTTCTTCAGTAATACGCCATCCGGCAGAAACAGAAGGGAAAAAACCCCATTGCTGGTTGACTGGAAACTTGGAGGATCCATCCATCCTGCCATTGAACTCCAGCAGATACCGCTCCTTGAAATTGTAATTGAATCTAAAAAATCCTCCAGCGATGCGCCATTTTGAATAACTATTATCTATTGTGATACCACCTCCATTGGTCAGACTCAGACTCTCCGCATCCGGGAAAAGCAAGCCATTTCTTCGTGTCGAAATCGAGCCTCTTTGCGATTGCTCATAATTGTACCCCAGCAATCCCTTGAAGTAATGTCCCCCTGAGAAGGTGTTTTCGTATTCGGTATACAAATTGGCCGCCAGGTAATTCCCGTCTGTATTTTGAATGGTCAGATCATTCGTAGTGCTACCCAAATACGAAATTTCATCCACAGCATTACTGTAAGGTACCGGGACTCTTTTTGTGGTTTGTTCCCGGTCTGAGTTTCGGAATGAAAAATCCCCCCTTACACGGAAAACATCACTGAAGAATGAAGCCGTAAAAGAGGAGGTGTTTCGAAGCACATTTTGACCTGTATTGATCCCGCTTTTGCCATACCACAGATCACCGACGCTGTATGCTGCCGCCATCGTTAATGTTCCATCGGGATTGAACATAGGAACCATTGGGGCACTATCATTGAGCAATCCATACCAGATCACACCTCCGCTCACATTGATAGGGTAAAAATATTTTTCACGGGAGAAATTCAGATTGTTCTCTATGGTCAACCAGTTAAATATTTTGGCAGAACCCTTTGCACGCAAGTTTATAGTGGAATAATCATCACTGTTGTAATTGAACAAACCTCCCTGATTGTAATTCCGGGCAGATACCATAAAACTCGCATTTTCTCCACCTCTTTGAATTGATAAATTATGCTCATGACCCAGAATCTGATCTTTATACAATAAGTCCCACCAGTCCGTAGTAGCAAAATACTGGTATTCTCCATTGTCTGCCACGACTACATCAGGCAAACCTGACCCGGCAGTATGCTTGCGTAGTTCGTTGTGCCAATCCTCAGAATACTTGACCGACCTGTGAAAAGTGGATGGCAATCTGGAATAATCATAATATGCAGAGTACGCTTCTACATACATATCCGTATAGAGCAATGGGTCCGTGACCATATCCGGTACGAATGTGGGCGCCTTCATTGAAAAATTTCCGCTATATGTGACTGAAGTTCTTCCCTTCTCCGGATTTTTGGTGGTAATCAATACCACACCGAATGCTCCTCTCGCCCCATAAATGGCAGCAGAAGCAGCATCCTTGAGAACGGAAACACTGGATATATCATTGGGGTTGAGGGTAGTAGGATCACCCTCCACACCATCGATCAGCACAAGTGCACTCCCGCCCTGACCTATAGAGCCTAACCCCCGAATCTGATAATTGGCACTTCGATATGGTTTACCATCAGCCAGTGTAATATTTAAATTGGGAATCACCCCTTGAAGTCCCTGCGTGACATTGGGCATAGGTCTGTTTTCGAACACTTCATCGCCGACCTGATCTACTGCTCCTGTTAGATTAGCTTTTTTCTGGGTTCCGTACCCCACCACTACTACTTCATCCAGTAATTGAGAATCGGGTTGTAACACTATTGATAAGCTAGTATTTGATCCGACTTCAACCTCCTGTGTCTGATATCCAATGTAAGAAATGATCAAAACAGCATTTTCATTAATATTCTCCAATGTAAACCGTCCGTCAAAATCCGTGGCCGCGCCTTGATTCGTTCCTTTCACCTGGATATTAACTCCAATTAATGGCTCTCCCGCCTCGTCGGTTACGATACCAGAAACATCTATTCCAATAGTTTCTTCCTGAATAAACCGAACCAGCCTTCGCATCTGATCCTTTTTATTCACTTGCTTAGGGGCCAGGCGTAACGAACTGCGTTCCTGAAGCTTATCCAATTGTCGGATCTTCTTCCTTATTTTTCGAGCTGTTTTACGATTATACTGATCATTCTTATACACCAGTACAAATTTTCCCTGCAGGAGCTCAAATGAAAACTTGGAATCCTCTAAAAGTCTGTTGAAAGCGGATTCAAGATCCTCATCGGGAATAAATTCAAAATCGATTTCCACATCTTTTACTACGCTGGTTTCATAACTCACCAGTACGTCATATTTACGGCCCATTTCCTCCAGAATTTCAAGTAGACTGCGCTTCTCAAAAGTGGTATCAAAACGGGTTTCATCCATCTCCGATGCACGTACATCGGGGAATCCCATCAATAGACACATAGCCGTTAGAAAGATTATAACAGGTAATAAATTTTTCATACAAAGAGGATTTATATTAATTAAATATCAGGTGATTATTCATTCGGGTCTTCATCTTTTATGGTTACAATCAGGGTGCCTTTGTTATCTGAAATAGAGGTACCGGTAATTTTTTCAAGTAAGGAGATCGAGAATTTCAAATCATTATCCGGTATGCGCACCGTAAAAGTCCGATCCTTCAACCCCTCGCTTTCAATTTGATACTCATAGTCATACGGGTCCGTGATCTGCTTGAGAATCTTATCCAGTGTCTGGTTTTCAAATTCAAAAATCCCTTCCCGCCAGGAAATCTCATTGACTTCCGATTCCACTTCGATCAGTTTCAGGGTCTGATCACTCAAAGAAAAGCCGAGTTTTTCACCGGGAGACAAATAGATTTCCTGGCCATTTTTATCTTCCCGTCTGACCTTTACACTACCCTCTTCCAGGTACACGACGGTTTCTTCATCTCTGGAATTGACATTGAACCGGGTCCCCAGGACTTCAACATCGAGATCTCTGGTATGCACTACAAAACGGGCATCCTGTGTTTGTGCTTTTGCCACCTGGAAATTCGCCTCACCAGTCAGATAAACATCTCTGGGATGATCGGTGGAGAGGTTTCCAGGCACTCTCAGGCCGGAATTACCGTTCAATACCACTGAGGATCCATCTTCCAACTCAATGGTCCGGATTTCACCCACCGAAGTGGTGTATTCCGTCCAGGAATAGTACTGGTAGATCTTGCCCGCTGCCAGGCCTGCCACCACCAGTACGAGTATGGCTGCAGCTACCCGGAAAGCCGATAGTTGCCATATCCGTTTTCGTTGCGGTTCAGCGCTGATCTGACGTTCTACTCTGGCCCACACGGAATCGTAATCCCCCCCGTATTCATCATTTTCTCCCCGGGTGGATTCCACTTCAGGCAAGTTACTTCCGGACAGATTCTGATCCGTCCTGATGGAATGAAATATATCACGAATCTCCCGGTCGTCTGCTTCATTGCGAATCAACTTCCGGATCAGCTTTTCAAACTGCAATTTGGATTTCATCAAAGTCAAGGTTTGGTGAAAAAAGGCTTCTAATGATTACTACCAGACAAAATGAAAATAGTATTACCCTCATCGGCATTTTTTTTATATTTGATCGGGATGGGTTTACCCGTTGTATCGGTTTTGCAACTTTTTTTAGGATTTGGAGTCACTCAATCGCGTGTTTTGAATAAGGAGGAACAGCATCATATTTCCGCATTACAAACAGGGAACAGGGAGAGTTTCAAATGGCTGTTTGAGCATTATAAGACGCCACTGCATTCCTACATCCATTCGCTGTTGAAAGGCGACGAATGGACAGATGATGTATGTGCCGAAGTCTTTGTGGCGGTATGGAATAATCGGCAAAATATCCAATCAGAAACCTTTCGGTCTTACTTGTTTCAAATTGCCAGAAACAAAACCTTTAACCAGCTCAAAAAAATTGCTGCCGATACCCGTCAGGAAGCTGAATTTATCCGAAGATATCGGATCAATCAGGGAGAATCTTATGAAAATGAAACCCTTCGGTACCAGGAAGAATTACTGATGCAGGAAATCCGCAAACTTCCACCCAAACGAAAAGAAATCATCGAACGAAAATATCTGCAGGGACAGAAAAACACTCAGATCGCACAGGATATGGGTATCACCATCTATACCGTCAAAGTACACCTGTATAAAGCCCGACTTTACCTGAAGTCGCGTCTGGGAGACGGGAGTGGGAATTTGTAATTGCAGAATTACCTTTTTATTAAGACATATTCCCGGGACGTTTTGGATTGAAAATTCAATCCCTGATAAATGTCCCTAGCTCAGGCACTTTCTTTCGGATCTCATCAATCGCCATATCGCAGACCCGGAATGCGCCGATTGCCGATAAATGGCTATCATCAGCCATGTCTTCCTTCAGTGAGGGATATTCGCCCGACGGAATGTGAAGGAAAAGTATTTTGGACCGTGCTTCCCCGTAAATATCAGCCACCAATTCCTGTGTTCGAAGGTGTAAATCCAACAACGGAACGCGATTTTTACGAGCTGTCTGTCTTGCCGCTTCCGGATAAGCACCCAGGGTGTCAAAAAACTGACCCTGATCATCAAATCGGCGTCGGACGATTGGAGTAGCGAGGATCGGGTGCACACCCAGTTCACGCGACTCAGCAATAAATTTTTCAAGATTCACCTGATATGCTTCCGGAGAACTATACCTGGACGGGTCTTCTTTTTTCTGATCGTTGTGCCCAAACTGGATGATGACATAATCACCCGGATCCATTCTCTGCTTCACGATTTGCCACCGTCCCTCATCGATAAAGCTTTTTGTACTTCGACCACTCATCGCATGGTTTTCAACCCGCACCGGGTCTTTAAAATAAAGGTCAAGCAACTGGCCCCAGCCCTTGACAGGATTACCATCTTTGTACGGGCGACTAGCCATGGTAGAATCCCCAATCATAAAAATGGTAACGGCATCCTTCTGCAAGGGGTTTGTGGCTGCAATACCAACCAGAAAAACCAATAAAACAAGTAAAACTCTAATCATAACAATTACATTATTCTGTTTACCCCGTTGGAGAATAAATGGTGCGGGCTACGATAGCCTGTGAACCAAGTCAACGAATTCCTAAACGCTTTTAATTTTAAGGGCCTTACGATCCCTTCCCCACCAGGCTCAGGCAGGCTCGCAAGTCCCATTGGCACATACTGTATAATGCACACAAGACAAATACTCATTCCTTGCCGATGGGTCGAGGCTGGATATAATCCCACACTTCCTGACTCACCTCTTCGGTATAATGCAGAAAAACAAAAGTACCCCGTTTATTGGATACAACGATATCGACCAACCCATTCCCGGTCAAATCTCCCGTTTCCACTTCTACGCCTACTCCTGAGTTGTAGTCGATCAGATACGGCACAAAATGAGGATCGTCCGGATCGGGAACCAGTTTGAACCAATACAATACGGCCGCATTGTTGTGAAAATAATATCCATCCGGGCCATGTGCCCAAAACCGTTTACCCGTGACCAGATCCTTCACCCCATCCTGATCCATATCGACCAGATCGATCGCATGGGCCTCTGCAAACCTAACCCCATATCTGTTATCTGACTCTTTATCACCCATGATGAGGTGTTGATGAAAGGTGATTTCTCCATCCTCGCGCTTTTGTTCGTACCAGGCCATCCCCCATCCATGGGCATTTAAAGTGGTGATGACATCATTCAGCCCATCCCCACTCACATCATAGGCATACATTTGAGCTCCCCCCGAACCAAAGTCTGTGGGATGATACTCCCATTCTTGATCCAGTCGATCCATTCCCGGATTTCGCCACCAACCTTCGGCCATCATGATATCCTCCAGACCATCCCCGTCAATATCCCCGAGACCAAATCCATGTGTAAACTTCCCCCAATCCTGTTTTTCATAAATCCGGACAAATTCCCATGGGGCTTCTACGTTCTCAGGCCTACGGCGGGCATATCCCAAATACCCATCCGTATGAAACACCAGTTCCAGTTTCCCATCCCGGTTCAGATCATAAAAATGAGGGGATTCATTATCTACCCTGGGATGGATCAGGTGCCTGTTCCAGTAACCAGAAGTCCCTTTGGGATTTTCAAACCAAAAAGCAGATTCCCCTGGAAATCCAACCATCAATATATCCGCATAACTATCCCCATTGATATCCTCTGTTTCAATAAAAAAGTTATCAGAGTATTTGTAGGGATCCTGTTCGACGGGTTCATAGTACGCCAGTTTCTCTTCAAAATCCGGCCCGGCATACCAATACGGTCCGGCAATTACATCGGGTTGGCCATCATTGTTAATATCTCCTATCCCGGCGCCTTCGGCATAAAAGGTCTCGGACAACTGTATTCTTTCAAAACGGTGTACTGTTTTGGATTGGGCGTTCACGTCACAACTCCAGGCCCCCACGCACAACAATACAGTGAAGAATGGAATTAAATATATTCTGATTTCCATTGCAACGCATTTGATTTATGATGGAATAAAAATAGGAATAATTCTTTTATCTCTTCTCCAAATACTGGAATCTCAGAAAATTAATGTTATTTCAAAGGCCTGTTATAATCTATACCCCTCACGCTTGATCCCGCCTGCCTTCTTCAGATTAAATCAGATTAATCGATGGTGGCGGGCAGGTTTGACCTATCCCGGATTATTCATGGTAACCGGTCAATCCAAAACGTCCTGGGTATATTATTTTCCGACAATTTGATTATTCTCCAAAACCTTTTCATATTCGGCTCTGCCTTTGGGCGTCATATATGGAAGAATCAATTCCCATATATACCGGGGCATAACCCCTAACTGAGGGCTTTTATAGCTGGTCAGGACTTCCTGCTGGGGCAACCAAAAGGTGATGATTATCCGGATAATGTGTTTCAATCGTTCGTATCCGTTTTCAGGATTTTGAACGATCAGGCCTTCTTGGACAAATTCATCGAAAAAAACCGTCATCTGGTTTTTCCTTAATTCAAGCGTTTCTTGCAAGAGTTCGCTGACCTTGGGATAGGATCTCGAGATTTCCAACACATCCAGATTGAAAAATCGGTATTTTAATTGAAATTCATCCAGGTGCAATACAAGCTTGTGAAACTGTTCAAATGCATTGCATTCTTTTACGTTCAGAAAGTAGAACTCTGACATTTCTGCGCGCATCTTTTCATAAATAGCCCGCATCAGATCCTCCCGTTTGTTATAGTGGTAATCCAGGTTTCCGTGGCTTATACCAATCTCAGAAGCTATATGACGACTCGTCACATTTTGTGTGCCCGACTCATTGTACATACTCACCGCAGTCTGGATTATTTTTTCCTTCGTTGTCATCTTTTTCCTCATCTATAATTTTTTTGACCTGGGTTCAATTATATACTGCCAAATTAACGCAAAATTATGTCACACCCCCAACTTCCTGGCATAATACTCAGCACCGGCCATGGGACTTTAATATTGTAACAGGTCTGCACTCAATCCGGGAACCTCAGGTATTTTAAATAAACCATTTCGGACGTCGATTGGATATTTAAAATAGGGTTTAAGATGGGGTATATGTTCCAGTAAAAGAACCGGATGTCCGAGGCAAATATGGTTGAATAATACCAGGTGTTGATGAATCTGGCCCATATCACCCACATGAGGAGTAACAGGAATATTATATTTTCTGGAGAGCAGGCTAACTAATATGAACTCTGAAACACCTCCGACCCGGACTGCATCTACCTGATTGTAACTCATACACCCCGACAGTATAAAATTCTTAAAAATTATTTTATTGGGGATATGTTCACCCATTGCCAAAGGGATCGAAGTATGTTCAGCAAGCTTAATATGGGCGATCAAGTCATCCGGATGTGTAGGTTCTTCGAGCCAGAATGGATTCAGCACCTCGAGTTGGGACGAAATGGCCATTGCCTGTTCCAGATTCCATTGCTGGTTCACATCAAACATGATATTGGCATCCGGCCCCGCCAGTTCCCGGATCATGTACGCCCTTTGGATATCCCGATCCGGATCCACCGAACCTACCTTGAGTTTCATGGACAAAAAACCTTCATCCATAGCCCGATGTATATTTTCTTTTACCTCCTCATCACTGTATTTAATCCATCCTATTGAAGTATCGTACCCTGGATATCCCTTGTCCAAAATGCGTTTTCGATCTGCTTTCCCTGCCTGTTCCGACACCATCAGTTGAATAGCCTGGTCCGGAGACAGGACATCCTCCAGGT
This sequence comes from uncultured Saprospiraceae bacterium, assembly GCA_965652315.1. Classification (GTDB taxonomy): domain Bacteria; phylum Bacteroidota; class Bacteroidia; order Chitinophagales; family Saprospiraceae; genus Membranihabitans. The sequence goes on from CBFGVZ010000014.1 coordinate 14,017, forward strand.
AAGAAAAATCCATCGTTTTTACCAGCTCTTCTGGTGTCAGATTAATCAGTAAATTCCAGATCGGCACATCTCTGGCCTTCGCCCAAAGATCAAAACAACCGTTTACAATAGCCGCTAATGCCAGATGAACCACGCCTTTGTGTGGGCCAAGCCATCGAAATCCCGGATCATCTGCCATAGCCTTGTAAACAGTACCGAAATCAGACATCAATTCTTCGATTTCCCTGCCCTCAATATATTTAGCAAGGTAGTGTATTGCATCACATACCAACTGATTACCGGTTCCCAACGTAAATGCCAAACCGACTCCTTCCAGCTTACTGTCCGTGAAAATTCTGCAGATACTGTATGCATAATACGGCCCCGTGTGAATAGCATCGGATCCAGCTCCATTATCCAATTTAAACCGCTTATCGACCGAGACAATTTTTTTAATCTGTATCCCCATGCTCATAAAAATCATTATTCTTTTATTCCAGGGACTTCGATCGGGTCAAGGTTCCTGGTTTCGATATTTGTTTCTATTTCAACCACATAGGGTAGTTCCGATTCTGGTTCTAGTTTGAGATGGATATTGCCGTCCTCGATTTTGTAATCAAGGCTTGTTTCCGTACCAACCTTTGAAATGTTTTCCACCTTCAGCCCTACAGGTAACGGTAATTTCATTTCACTCAAATCAATATTGAGAATGTGGATAAAAATGGACCGACCCTTTCGCGTTGACACATAATCATTTGTGGGTATATAGGGTCCACCCGAAGTGTTGTAGATTGCATCACTATTATATTTCACCCATTGCCCCATTTGTTTGAGTAAATCTATTTGTCGCTGTTCAAATCTCCCATCCAGCATGGGACCTACATTGTAAAGAAGATTGCCACCACCACCTATGGTGCGAATCAGCGTCCTGAGGCTTTCATCCAATGATTTCATTTTGTCATTGGGTTTCCAGGCCCATTGGTCGCAAATGGTCATACAGGTTTCCCAGGGATGTTCAAAGTCATATTTTCCAATCTGTTGTTCTGGCGTGGCATAATCGCCGGCAAACCGACTTCCTATGGTATTCCCTTCCATACCCTGACGGCCCTTATCCACCCGATTATTGATCACGAGATCATCTTTCAGATCCCGCATATAAGCGTACAAATCCATCCCCATTTCATGCGTATAGGCCTCTTCCCATTCCCCATCAAACCATAGCAAAAACGGATCATAACGATCCATGATCTCCTTCAATTGGTTTTTTAGATACTCCAGATAAATTCCCATGTCCGATTCTTCTACGGGCCTGGGATCTCCGCCATACCGGGTCGCATAATGTGGATGATGCCAATCCGCAATCGAATGGTACAATCCAAACCGGACTCCATACTTGCGACATGCATCAGCCAATTCTTCCAAGACATCCCTTTTGAAGGGTGTAGATGCTATATCATACTCTGTATATTCCGAAGGCCACATACAAAATCCATCATGGTGCTTGGATGTGAAAATGATGTATTTCATTCCCGCATCACTTGCCGTTTTCACCCAATCGTCTGCATCAAATAATACCGGGTTAAATTCTTTGTAAAGATTATCGTATTCTGCAATTGGCACATCCCGGCCTCTGGACCATCCAATTTCTGTGCCTCTCAGAGAGACAGGCCCCCAATGGATAAACATTCCGAATTTTAAACCCGAAAATTCCGCCAGACTTTTTTGATTGGTTTCCAGGTCAGGGTAGGCTTCGCCCCCTCCATACTGTGAATACGCCTCATGGTATATACAGAATGAGGTCATTAAAATGAGGAGAGATATCAGTAGTTTTTTAAGTTGAATATTCATTGTAAGCGTATTTTGATTTATTAGTGCTCATCATCTGACCCCGCCCGATTCACTGCTTATGTAGGCTTTTTCGACCCATTTCATCGTTTCAAATGCATTTTCGATATCGTGGTCAAAGGTCTGTGTTTCTCCCAGGTAATACCGTTGAATCCCAGCCATGGTTCCGATAAACGCATGCGGAAACCACCCCCCCGTCAGCGGCAGATCCCTCCAACCTTTACCATCGGAATTAATGACGTATTCAAAACGGGGTGGCATTCCCTTAGGATAATCCAGGGAAACTCCAATTCGGATTTTTACGGCACCTTCAGTCCCTTCGATTTTTAGATAAGATTCTTCATGATCCGGTCCAAAAGTGTGCCCATGATTGGTGATGATCCGGCCCTGCAGCATCCCGTCGTAATCCATAATTATGGTGGAACGTGTAGATGTCAAAGCTTCCATCATCGGATGCCTGACCGTACTGGCATAAATTCGGGAGGGGTTTCCGGCAAAATGCCTGATCAGATCGATGTAGTGGATGCTGTGATACAATATTTCGACTCTGGCAGAATCGTAAAGAAATTCCCACAAATGCCAGGGTGTATGCACGCACACTTTAATTTCATAGTCGTACACCTGGCCCAATGCCCCCTGGTCTATGAGGCTCTGCGCCGCAATATTATAAGGAGCGTACCGGAATTGAAAATTTACGCCGGAAATAAACTCCTGCGATCTGCAAAGTTCCAGAATGCTCCGGGCCTGATCCAAATTCTCCCCCAGTGGTTTTTGAATCAAAACAGCCGTTTTCGCCGGCAACCTGTCCAGGATCTCCATCGTCTGGCTGGGCGGAATGGCCAGATCTACCACTACATTATTCTTTCTGAGAGCTTCCTGAACTTCTTCAAAAGTATAAAAGACCTGACGGATGAATGGAAACTTGTTTTTAAGTTCTTCGGCCTTTTCAACGTGTATATCATAAATGCCCAGGATAGGGAATCCGGCCATTTTATAAGCTGGCAAATGCGCATCTGCAACAATCCCTCCTGCTCCAATAATTATAATAGGCAGAGGGTTTTTGGGTAATTCCGGCATTTGTCTAATTTCTATCATAAGGCCGTCAATAAAAAATGAGGTATAAAGTGATCATAACGAGAACAAGTAGAATACTCAACATTTGTACACGTCGGTCTGGTTTTTTTATGTGTAAATAAAAATCGGTCGGCAGTATTTGAGGTGTATGATCCTTCCAGGATATCACACCATATATGATACTTGAAATGATAAAAAAGATATAGGTCTGCCTCAGCCAGTTCAACCCGAATCCATCCGGAGATGAAATGAAGTGGATTATCCCATTGATGGGAATGTATTTCTCGACAATAAAAACCATCAATGCCAAACCACTTCCCAGCGTTAAAGTCCAAAATGCGGCATGGGCAGTTCCTTTTTTAGACAGTACGCCCCATAAAAAAACTGTAACAATTGAGGGGGCAAAAATGCTGAACATCTGGTTGATCAATTCAAAGATACCGCCCAGATTTCCAAGAAAGGGCGACCACATTACAGCCAGAATCAACACCAGGCCACCTGTAACCCGACCGATAAATATTTTCTTCCTATCGGGCATATCAGGCTTCATTCTTCCAAATATATCATACGCCACCAGAGTTGAACAACTATTGAGTGCGGCGGCTACACTACTCATCACTGCTGCCAGTATCGCGGCAATCATAAGACCTTTGAGTCCTACAGGAAGGAGGTTCATTATCATCACCGGAAATACACTTTTGGTGTTCTCTCCGATTTCTTCCCGAAATAGTACGAATGCCAAAATACCAGGTACGACCATTATAAAAACCGGCAGTATCTTCAAAAACCCCGCAAAAACCGCCCCCAATTTTGCCTGAGTTTCATTTCGTGCACCCAGGACCCTTTGAACAATAGTCTGATCTGTACACCAATACCAAATACCCAGGACCAAATGCCCAAATAACATATCCAGGAAAGTAAAACCTTTCAGTTCGGTGTCAAAGGCAACTGCCCGGAGTCTGTCCGGGTCTGCCGCTTCTTTAAATTCTCCGAAAGTGTGTATTCCAAGATCCGGCAATTTGAGAACAGCCAGAACGGTAATGACTGAGGCACCCAATATCAAGAGGAGCGTCTGGATAGATTCTGTAATGACTACCGAAGCCAGTCCGCCTATTATGGTATAAATTCCAGTAGCCACAGCAATTATTATGATAGAAATAAAAATATCGACGCCGAAAATTTTTTCAAAAACAATCGCACCCGCATAAAAACTTACCCCTATGTGCATGAACAAGGCTGCCAGAATACTAAATATTGCCAGAACCATCCGGGAGCGCCAGTCATACCTTTTTTCCAGAAATTCTGGGAGGGTGGCAATTTTGGTCTTTATGTAGAATGGGATGAATAAAAATGCTAATATCAGTAATTCAAATGCCGAGAACCATTCAAAATTTCCCCAGACAATCCCATCAATATACCCCGATTCGGAAAGTCCGACCAGGTGAACTGTCGAAATATTGGAAGCGAACAGAGAGGCGCCTATCACACCCCATGTCAAAGATTTGTCAGCGAGAAAATATCCCTCACTCGTCTTATTTTTCCGTCTGCCATACCACAGACCAAGGGCAATGATACCAATCAAATAAATACCCGTAATCAGAGTATCGAGCGTTGAAATTTCGTTCACTGGGTATTTGATAGTTTTGATCGGTGAGTAAATCCTCCGTTTTATTCCTTATTCCAGTTCAACCTGGAAGTCCAATTCAGAGAAATTAATCGTGGCGGACTCCCCTTCGAATGTTTCCAGTATAACCACTCTGACATAACGCACATAATTTACCACACTAATAACGTCAGACATTATGCTTCCGGAATTCAATGCATTGTTCACCTCCTCCTGAGATTTTTCGAAATTACCCAGGTTAATCCATCCCTTAGAAAACATTTCCTGTTCCCATTTGGTCTTATTTTCCGGTTTACCATTGAATTCCACCGTGGTGATTGCGGTAGCGGGATCTATCTTTGAGGGCAACCCCCAATATTGATATTTGTGATTGGCCCTTTCATAACAGCAATCGGTTCTCAACATCCAATCAATTTCCCGGACTTTAAAATCTGCCCCCAGGTCCACCGTGAAGAATCCTGCAGGAACAGGTAACCCTGGTTCTGAGTGAATGGCACTTGGCCAGCGAAATCCACCGTCCCACAGATTTCCTATGGAAGTGCCGTAATTAAATACATTCAGGTCATCTGTGAAAATGGCTGAAGCTGAACTCCGCATTTCCACCGGGTGTCTTTGAATCCCCCCAATATTTACACCACGTTCGATTCCTTTGAGAGCAATAATAGCCGAATCCAGTATATTGGTAGCATTTGCTGTGATCGATGCGGTATAAAGAGAATCTTCGGTGGAGGTAGGCTCAAAAATAATGAATAAATCACCCTGAGCATGAGGGTCAATGGAAATACTGGTTTCGAAAGGTCCCGTTTCACTGGAAGAAAGTCCAAACGGTGTGTCGGTAGTAAGATTAAGCGAACCAATGATGCACTCCGGAGCATTGATGTGCATTTTTTGAACCAATGCATCTCCGGTATTTACAGAGTCAAATTCTATCATCGTCAAGTCGCTGGAGGCAATTTGCAATTCATTACAGGCTGGCAACGTATCAACTTGCACATCCAGGGCAATAAAATCATTGAATGGATTTACAGGCTCGTAATACGATTCCAGTCTGACAGAACTTAATGGCTGGAATTCGGTGATCAGATAGTTTTCTGCATTACCGTCGATTATGACGGTTTGATCCTGGCCCTGTTTATCCGTATAGTACAGCTTTGTATGTCGCAATCCTGAATAGAATTTTCCAAAAGTTAGCAAGGCTCCTGTTTCTTCAGGGTTTGAAGACTTCACAAATGAAACATCTTCAATCGTTCTTGCTGAAAGCGTTTTCAAATAATTATTTCCTAGTACGTTCACTAAAATCTCCTTCGTCAGTGAATTGTGACCATGATCATCCTGTAGATTGATGTCAAACCGGTAGGTACCTTCTTCAAGCTCGAGATCCACATGGACGGTATCTTTACCACCTGTTGTCCGGCTGATCACAAAAGTTTGTTCTATGCTACCATCCTGTGAAACCAATTGTCCTTGTGTAATTTTGGGATCAGAATTGTACAGAACAGATATCCGAACTTTATTGAGTCCGGATTGGTAATAAACCGAGTCAGCAGCGCCAATATAAATGTTTTCGGGCCCCGTAAATTCACTGAAAGTATCTTCCAGTGAGGAACACCCCCATACGGTCATTGCAGCAATAAGGCACCACACTGTATTTTTTATAATTTTCATTTTATTTTCTGTTTTCTACAATAATTGTTCGGCCTCCAGAACAGTAAATAATGTCATATATCATTATTCCACTTTTGTGCCCCACAGTTTCATTTCAGATATGTGAATAAAAGTAGAGCCTGACCAATTTTTAAAATTTACGAAACGGACAAACCGTACTTTAGCATTGGGACTTTGACAATTGAATTCATGTCCTTCTGCTGCTGCAGCGACATCTTCCGCACTATTGACTCCTATCGGAGACCCCGAGGGTTTAATAACTTCCCCATCCTCCACTATCTTTGCCCATCCGTCAAAGTTGGTGCCATCGTATCCTTCGGGAATTTTGTCGATCCCCCATATTTCAAAATACCGGGGATTTCCGTGTGAAAATATCCAGGTCCCCTGTCGTGGCCATAACTTGATCCGGCTGATATTTACCTCGATACCAAGATCAATGGTAAACATTTGTACCTTTTCCGTATAATCTCCGATTCCAGAATGACCGGCAAATATCTGGTCCGTATGGAAGCCGTTGCCGGCGCTGATCGTACCGTCCCACATATTGGGAAGCACCCATCCGAATGCATCTCCATTATCCAGGGGAACCCGGGGCGTAGGTGCTCCGAAAGTGGACGGATCAAATTCCACTTCTTTCAATGGAGTGATGGTACTATAAACCGTATCCGAAATATTGTTCCATCGATCAATGGCTACTACGGCAAAATCAGCAGGGACAGGAGGAAATCCTCTGAAAGTATGCGATTTTATAGCGCTACTTGAATTAAATGCCGAGAATTGATACTCATAAGCACCGGAGATTGAATCTTTCTTCAGTAGCTGGAATTCGATTGAAATAGGCTCTTTATTATCAAATTCAATTCTGACCCCACCGAAGTCCCGGACAATTTTGATATTGTTCATGATCACATCGATCGGCGCCTCAAGGGGATTGATTTCTACAACCACCGGGGATGAGTAGTTATTACTGCGATCCACCGCCCTGAGGGTTACGTCATAAGAAGTTCCCGATTTTAAGCCGTCGATGATGATTTGGTTCGAAAAGATAGAGGATGATTTGGTCACCGTTTTTGCCCCTCTTTGAAAAGAACCCTCCACGCTGATGACGTCTTCATCATCTGGAATTTGATAGGTGATGAGAGCACCCCCTGCAACATTCTCCACCACGGGTTCTTCCACAGGACCGGGAGGATTATTGTCCTTGTAAAAGGCTTCTCTGTTCAATTCATCGCCGCAGGATGTCCACATAAAAGCCGCAACTAAAATAAGGGTACCCATCTTTAAATTCCCATAGGGACCCTGCATTCGGCACATCAAACACCCCGATTGAATTAATTTTATCATTTTGTACGCTTTATAATTTACCAACCCGGATTTTGAACCAGTTTGGGGTTGGTTAAAATATCGTATTCTGCTATAGGCCATAAGTAATCTCTTGAAGAAAATTGAAATTTCCCCACTTCGATCACCTGATAGTATTCTTCTACGGTTTCACCATTGACATTCCAGGCCTGGATCGGACTGTTGAGCATCCGCTCCGCTTCCTTCCATCTCCTCAAATCCCAAAATCTTTGTCCCTCAAATGCCATTTCTATCAATCGTTCGTGGTGAATGATATCCCGAAGTCCCTCTTTAGTATCTGGTTTATTGGGATTATTGGAATATTTACTCCAGGATTCCTTCACACCTTCCAGTTGTGCTCTTTCCCGGATTTTGTTTACCCATTCTATGGCCTCCTCGGACCTGCCCAGCTCATTCAATGACTCGGCATAATATAGATATAAATCTGCCAGACGGATGATCGGGAATGGATAAGCTTCAGTAGTAAATCGGCTTTGTGTGGGAGTCTGGAAAGCGGTATAATGGATCAGCTTTTTGGGTAAATAACCGGAGAGAGACCATCGATCCAGGTCATTTTTACCTCCAAGTTCACCGAGTCGGCCTTTGAGATGGTAAAACTGAGATTCCTGCTGACCATGACCCTCCCAGATGCCCCGATCAAAACCCAGGCTGGCGTAGAATCGAGGTTCGCGATTAAAATTCAGGTTGGCTGTGGTTTCTCCGACAGCAATATGAAATCTGTGATCCTGCCCACCCACAGATGTTTCGTACCGGCCCTCATAATTATACTCCGGATCTTCATCAATGGGAACACCATTATTAGAATAATAAAGCTCTGCCATCCGAAATGAGGCAGAATACCAGGTTTGTGTACTGGTGGAAGCTTCAGGTGTCAGACCTGCAACTACATTGGGATGGATCACGGATTGGAAAGTGGCACTGATGGGATAGTTGGATGAACCCCAAATGAGTTCCCGGTTCCATGGTTCCGTGACGCTACCCCTAATGGTTAATTTAATAAAGGTGGAATCAGACGCTTTTGGGAAATCATTGGGATTGAAGAAGTACAATTCATGTCCCTGTGCATGTGCAGCCTCTATGGCAGCTAAACAAGCATCCGCGGCTAACTGCCATTTGTTCTCATCGTACGTGGGATTCACCAATAATTCAGCACCATCCACATTGGTGAAATTCGCATAGTCAGGATTGCCATTGAACAGTGGGCTGGCTGCGGTCATCAGTACCCGGGCTTTGATGGCCAGGGCAATGGGTCGGGTTAGTCTTCCCATTTCTGCCCCTACATCCTGTATGGTTTCAGGGAGAAAATCATTGGCAATGGCTTCATCCAATAATTGGACAATATAAGTCACTACCTCATCTACCGGATCACGAGTGACCCTTACTGCTTCCAGACCTTCACTGACTTCGATGTTTTTATCGATGATCGGTATAGGACCATACATTCTCATTAAGAAAAAGTGAAAGTATGCTTTTAAAATTTTGGCCTCAGCAATCCATCTCTGACGTTCGGAATCTTCCAGATCAAAAGGCAGATCAATGTTCTCAAGAAAAATATTGCAATCCCTCAATGCTATGAATAAATCCCAGCTACTGGAAGCAGGGTCGACTTTTGACTGTCCTCCCCGAGCCAACCTCCGGGAATCCCAATTTCGGGAAACCTCGTCATTGACGACCACCTCATCTCCCCCTGTCAGCGCAGGAAATTGATAGCTGTTGTAGCTGGGTAAATACCCGTATAAAGTGGCCAGAAATCGTTCCGCATTATCCCTCGTTTCGAAAGCATCTTCTATGATGGCTATATTGTTGGGGACTACGTCCAGGTAATCTTTACAGGACGTAATCGTCAAAATCAATGCGGTCAATACGATCAAAATATTATCGGTATATTTCATTTTACCTTTTTTAAAATTTAAAATCCGAGGTGAATTCCAATGTTAAATACCTGCTGTAATGGATAATTGAAGCCGGCTCCTTTCAATTCCGGATCCCACAGGTCAAATGCGGATAAGGTGAATAAATTCGTCCCGGTCACATAGGCTCTCAAACTCTTGATGCCCAAAAAACTCTTACTGTCAATGATCGTATAACCCACTTCCAATTGTTTGAGGCGCAGGAATGAACCATCTCTGAGCCACCAGGTACTGCTTTGTAAGTTATTTTCCACAGGATCTACTGAAAGCCTCGGCCAAAGGGCATAAGGATTGGGGTTTTCTTCGGACCAATGATCATTGGCATAGGCCAGAAGCAATCCATTTTCAGAGAGTGCTCCATTCCCATCGCTCAACCTTAAGTCACCTGTTAAGGATCCGGTAATGGTGTTTAGAAATGGTGCGGTCGTGAATGGATCTATTTGAAACGATACATCGGTAAGCCCCTGTAAGAATACGTTGAAGTCAAAATCCTTGTAGCCCAGAGAAACTCCAAATCCATAAATCACCCGGGGAAGGGTAGGCTTGCCGATTGGAGCCTGATCCAGTGCAGTGATAATACCATCGTTGTTTAAATCCCTGTATTTAATATCCCCTCCACCATAATCTACACCGGGTGCACCAAACTGCGTCGGAGAATTCAGAGCTTCTTCGTCATCTATAAACAACCTTTCGGCAATGTACCCATACTCGATATTGACATTTTGACCAATCCTGGAAACCCAGGGTACATCAATAGCTGCATAATTGGGTTCTTCATAAACCGTAAATTCATTATCTGCAAAGGTGAACGTGGATCGGCCGGTAATCCACAGATTAGGATTGAAACTGTAATTAAAATCCAGGGATCCATCAAACCCGTATGCGGTAACTTCTCCCACATTCGTTTTAATTTCGGCCTGAAGGCCCAGGGTTCTTGGTATATCGGATCTGGTCTGAAGGATACTGGTTCTCAGCTCATGGAAGACATCAGCTCTTATAATGATCGCATCGTTGAAGAAATTCATGTCTATTCCGAGGTTGGCTTTCCTCGCTCTTTCCCAGGTGACCCGGTCGTTGGCATATCTGGATATAGACACTCCGGGAATCCTTTCATTGAATCGAAGTCCAAAGGTAGAACCCCGATCATCGTTGGACAAATTGACTTCGGACAAATAAAAGAAGCGATCTGCTCTATCTTCATCGCTGCCAATATTATCATTTCCGACCCAGCCAAATGACATGCGCAGCTTGAACAGATTCATAAAGGAAGTAGCTCCAGCAAAAAAGGGTTCATTGGAAATCATATAGCCCAGCCCAAAGGAGGGGAAAAAGCCGTAGCGGTTGTTCTTTGAGAATCGCTCTGATCCATTGTATCCGAAATTGAATTCTGCAAAATATTTGTTGTCATAATCGTAATTGAAACGACCGGAGATCCCCAGATTCCGGCTTGGCAGCGATCGCGTAACAGTAGTTGCATTGGCGTCGAGGAACTCTCTGCCTATGGCCACCAGTAGTCCCTGAGTATTGTGAACACCATTGAAAGTCCGGATATAGTTGATCGCAGATTCCATGTAAATGGCAGAATTGTTGATGCGATCTCCAGGTTCGTACTCCAAAGCTTCCAATCCCTCGGAAGTCCGGATCATGTTGTAGTCATTATTCAATGCATCATAGTTTGTGACCCGGTAGAAATATGGAATGAGCGACCTTCTGTTTTCAAAATACGAGGTGGAATTTACATTCCCCAAAAACCTGAAACTCAGTCCTTCAGTTATACTTTGCAGGTTTTGCTTTAGTTCCAATTGTACCAGGGATAGTTGTCTTCTGGTGTCCCGGTACCCGCGCTGGAGTTCGGCATATGGATTGAACCAGACCGCTTCATTAGCTTCTGAGGTGGAGCCCCGGGGACCGTAATTGTTACCAAAGGTGATATGGGGTACGCCGACCAGATTTCCGATCGGCTCGATCACCGGAGGAAAACGAACCGGGCTGGTACGCACGGCGGCATTGTACATAGCACTTCCGCTTTGGAGTGGACCAGTCGAATTGTCAATAGTGGAGTGCAATCGCACGATCATCTCGGTCTGATCGGTCAGATCGATGTTAATATTGGAACGCAGTAAGTACCGATCCAGGTCTATATTACTTTGAAATGGATTGGTAGGATCTGATTTTAATAATCCATTGTCATGGGTGTAGGATCCAGCCACATAATACCGGACTTTTTTACCCCCACCTCTTACATTCATATTGAATCGTTGATTGGAAGTGCTTTTCCTAAACAATTCATCGTACCAGTTTACCGATGGAAATGCGTATTCATTGAGTCCTCTTTCAGTACCTTTTATTTTTTCTTCGGTATAGGTCGCGAATTTCCCACGAGTTCTACCGGCTTCATTCTGTAATCGCATATAGGTAATAGGATCCGCCAGTTCTACCAGTTTGTTGGGTCGGCTAAAGGAGTTTTCAAGCCGGATATTGACCACAGCCGGTCCGTCCACTCCGGTTTTTGTAGTGACCAGTATAATTCCGTTTGCACCCCGGGCGCCATAAATGGCAGTGGTGGTAGGATCTTTGAGAACGGAAAAACTTTCAATGTCATCGGGTTGTAATCGGGCCAGATCATCAGCAGTGAGTTCTACTCCATCGATAAGGATCAATGGGCCATTTTGATTGTTAAAGGAGGCGACACCACGCACGAAAAACTGGGCATTGTCGGCTCCGGGCTCCCCCGTAGTCTGATAGGATACCATTCCAGCGACCCGACCTGCCAGGGCGGTGGTCAGGTTACTCGACGGTATTTTCAATTCTGAAGGATTGATGGTCGTCATAGAACCTACCATGGCAGATTTCTTTTGGGTACCAAAACCCACCACTACCACTTCTTCCAATACTTCGTTGTCGGCCATCATCACTACGTCAATCGTAGTCTGGCCATTGATGGGAATTTCCTGTCTCTTATATCCGATATAAGTGAATACCAGTACCTCGGCATCATCCGGGACAGATAAAAGATAATTACCGTCAAAATCCGATGTGGTGCCAATTCCTTCTGTGTCTTTTACCAGAATATTCACCCCTATCAGGGGCTCACCTTCTTCATTAGTTATGTTACCTGTAATTTCAATGTTCATGGCGCTTGAGCGAAAAGGCGTATGTCCATAAATGGAGCTACTATAGAATATGGCAAAAAAAACAGCCATCGTAAACAGGAAAGATTTTTGAGCCGGTCTCCTACATGAATGGGTATGCAACTTAATATGCTCGTAATAATTCTTCAATAGTTTCAAATCCATATACAAAAATTTAATGATTTGACATCATGTTGCAAATTGGATATAGGTATCCTGTTAAATACAGTACTATGTATTTTTTTATCACAATTTGGTCAATATTGGGTTTCTTAGCCGGTTTTACATAATCTTTTACCAGACCATTAATGTAAATGTATATATATTAGGGCATTTGACCTAATATTTGTGACGTTTTTTCAAATATAATTTTCTATTATGCTTTAATAGCTGATTAATAGTACTTACAAAGAAAGATTAAGTATCTTTGTAGGTATCGAATTGAGATGAAAACACCAAAAGAAAATTGGTTAATATGATACAAGGAAGGCATCACTATCTTTCAAAAAATAGTTAATATGACCGGTTCAGCAAATCCATTTCCGGATCCCTGGAAATTATTTTACGATTCGCTAAACTATAACTCCAGTTCAGTTATATATCGCAGGCCATGAGTCCTAAAAGTACTCTTCTTATCCCTCAAAGTTCCGTTTCAAATTTCCACCTCACCTTGCCCCCGACTGTAGAAAGGACTCCAAAGTGGCCTTCTAATGCACTATCGCCAGAATCATATCTCACAGGTTCATTACCATAATCGAAAGCTGAAAGGATTGTATCCTCACCATATTCAGTCTCCACTGAAAGGATACCTTTCTCATCGATCAACCGGACCCCCCGGACAAATGGACTATCCATGCCTGATCCTTCAAACACGGTAATAAAGGTTTTCGGACCATTTCCTCTGCACCTCCGGACAACATAAGGGATTTGAGCTCCAATATCGGAGTTTTTCCAGTCCCGCTGTCCCCACCCATCGGCTACAAACACCTCTTCCGATGCCGATCCCAGGACCCACGCGGTACACTTTTCTCCTGAGTCCGTTACCCAGCTAATCCTCCAGGGCTGGTCACTTCTGCCTTTTCGAATATTCGTAAAATCGTACAGATTTCCGAGGTCCGACCCATTGATCTGCAACCCCTCCATTTTATAGGATTTGCCAGACAAATGGAAAATAAAGTCCTGAATTTCACCCCCTTCAACCCGAAAAAAATCCACTGCATAATTTTTCCCACCCCCATGATCAATAATTGCCGAAGTCCGACGGTAAATGGAGGTTTCCGCATAAGCTTCCGAAGTGGCTTCCATCACCTTCACATGAGGGGATGACCGGAAAAACACAACACTTCCGCCACGATCATGCGTTCGTTGGTTTGATTCGTCAAGGACCACCGTATTGTGGGCGACTGTACGGAAATTTTGGGATTCCTGTGGATGATCCCAGAGGTATCCCAGGTCAGATAAAATCTCATATCCGTTTTTCCAATAATACAGATGAAGGCTATCCTGTTCGTGATGACTCCCCCAATGACTGGCCGACAGCAACAGCAAGCTTTCACGCCCATCCGTACCCGTTCGCATGTGACCGATCCGCAATTCAGCGGGGCACCAGTCTTCTAATGTGAATCGGGGCGTCGGTTGCTGACTTTGATCAGGATTTCTGAAATAAAGAGAAAACGATGAGGGACTGTTGGGCCGGGCCAGATCATAAGGTAATTCCTGCGTGGCCAGTTCATATCGATCCATATCTTTACTGAAATAAATGGGATCCACTGGTCCCGATGGTAATGATAAATCTTCCCCGCAAATTTCTTTTAGCAACGCCAGATAGGGCTTATGCTCCGGATAATTGGCCACCATTAATTCAACATATGAAGCATCCAGCTTCAGGTTCCGGAAGGAATCAGCATATGGTGGATAGCAAAGATCCCCCTGCAGGCCATTGAAAAAAGCTTCCAAAACCCGATCATATGCAGTATGATGGTACACATTGAGCGATTGGATCCGGGGACCGGATGGATCTACATACCCGGCCGGATCGCTGTATCCCAGGGACGCTTGTGCAAAATCCCAGATTCCACCTAAAGTCATCAATCCGTAAAATGCCGACTCGCTGGTTGTTCCATCCTTTAAAAACCACTCATTCACCGTTTTCTCAAATCCTTCGAGGCCAAATCTAAACAATCCGGGGTGTCCTACACATATACCGACCAACCCCACCGCGGTTCGGTTACTAACCGATTTATTGTTCATTTTTTTATCGCAAACCAGGAGAATAGTACTCTCGAGAAGTAGGTCCCTTTCTATCGTGATGCGTTCGTCGTCAGAATAAACAGGGCGCCCGTTCTCGTCCATTGCGGTACAGGTCATATCATAAGCTTCCACAACTTTCCGTATAAAATCTGACTCCAACCCCACGCCACTCGCCCGACCAGCACTCCAGTATCCCGTCCACAACCGGCCGTCGGGCTGATTGGGTGGAGGCGTAAGCTCAGGTTCTGGCAGATCGGCAATGTGCAGTGAAGCCTGCCGGGGATCCATATCCGCGTACTCACCATAGCCCTCATGTACCAGCCAGGTGGGATAGCACGCTGCCATTCTCAGGAGAATTCTCCGGCACGCGGCAGCATAGCGGGTTTCTTCGGACAGCAGCCAGGCTTCTGCCAGCAATCTCGCATATCCGGCGCACCAACGAACTTTTCGCGATCGGATATTGGCTGAAAAACTGGGCCTGCCCTGAGCAAATCCGAAAAGCTTAAACGTTTCCCCTCCATAAAAAGTCAATTCCTGAGGCCTACCCCATTTAGTGTGTAAGACCACCGATTCGGGATAGGAGGAATTGGGGAATACGGTACCGCACTGAGTACATTCCAACTGGTCATATTTATCAATATCCCAATTCCACAGCCCATGCGGATGAACGGGTTTTCCCTGGTCCCTGCAAGCCGGGCAGGGGGTCCAGAGTGGATCTCCGGGTGTAGTCTCTTCTATCAACCGTTCGAGCATTTCAGAGGTCGAAAACGATAAATAATGGGAAGCTGATCGCCTGAGATTCTTTGCATAATTTTCCGCCCACTTAAACCTTGAAATATTTTTGAGTGCCTGAATTTTGTGCTGTTCCCTGAAGGTGAGACACGGATGATCCACCTCCATCCGGAATTTCTTCCAGGCAGACCAATCAAACAAAGGTTCCGTAAAAGCCTGATTGTCAAAGATAGATTCCCGGAATAGAGAAGGAAGAGCAGGATTGGCGAGGGCCATAACCGTCGTTCCCCATACCATTTGGGTCAGAAATCGGCGTCGATCGTTTCCGGAAATATCCATATACTACGATAGGTCTCAAAAGATTTCCCGAACCATAAAATGGTCAGGCATAAAAAGCAGAATTTAAAACCTCCCATTCTCCAATCCGGGAAGCTAAATATAAACTTTTCCTGAGAATAAATGATATGTCCTTTCCGGGTTCCAACTCGAAGTACATTCAAAATTAGGTCCGTGAGGATCATATCACAAAACCTTCCTTTCGAGAAATGATTCACAGTTTCCCCAAAACGCTTTATTCAACCAAAAGTACTTTCCGACTGCCCAGGATCCTACCTTCCTCCATCAATTGCAAGTAATATATGCCTGAGATCAAACCGTTCACATCAATGGCGGCTCCAGGGTGGTAAACGCCATATTGCACCATCCGACCCAGGGCATCATAGATCTGATAATCCAGAATTTCCTGCCGGGAAATGGCTATTTGCAGGTATCCGATAGAAGGATTGGGGTAAACAGACCAGGACAGCTCAGGATCATTCGATGAATTACTTCCAATTCCAGGTTCGGTCAGGCCAACCATACCTTCCATTACACCACGATCCAAAACTTCCGCACAATCATGAAAAAGGACCAATCCCTGATCCAGCGTTTCACCTGCTTCCACTTCCAATGTATCAGACCAGCCTTCTTCATCAAATTTCAAGGTGTCCACTACGCAAATGGATGCGTCAATCTTTACCTGATACTTGCCCGGGGCCACAGGCTCGAAAAAGTATCTGCCCTGAGTACCCATCCAATCCCCGGTTTTCCAGGTATCAATCGAGTCCCGGGTTCCCCCGTTTTCGTCGATCCGGTAAAGGCTGACAGGAATTCCGTTTGTGCCTGCTTCACCTGAAAATGTTTGAATACTGACGGTCCCCTGTTCTGCCAGGCGGCCCGTGATCTGGCCGTACTGATTTCGATGACCGGTTCCGATCCAGATCATCTGATCTCTGTAACTTTGATGCCCCGTGGGATCCCGTGCCATCCAGCGTCGTGTGAATCCAATCGTATCACCGGTTACCGGTCCTATTACCGGGAATGTAATAACCGTGTCCCAGGCCACAAACTGGCAGATATCGATAATCCTCACATCCCCGCTGACCGGTGAGATTTCATCCATGGAGGCGACTGTGATATCGGGTGGAAAGTCCTGGTACGTTGGTGGATTAATATCATATTGGCCAGCATAGAATTCCGTCTGAAAGGTCCGTCCGCAGCCGTCTTCAAAAATATAAAGATATCTCCACAGGGCGTACATACTCCAGGGGGCATCCTCCGGTAAATCTTCCTTATACAGCTTAACCCTGATCCTACCGTATTGCTTTAACTCATCAAAATTGATCAGGTCACTACCTGAAATAGCTCCAGGTGACTGACAGGTTAACAGTCTTATGGTGTCTCCATTGGAAGCACCATGAATATTCTCAAAGTCAGGCTCGTAATACTTCACCGTCACCTGGGCTGCCCCACTATCTGAATTTCCATTCTGATCCTCAATATGGAGTATGACATCGTGGACACCAATAGTCCCGCAGTCATATTCGACAAGACCTTCCAGCCACATCTCTCCTTTGGGGCAGCCGATTGTACTGCCCTGGTCAATCATCTCCGGAGTAATACTGGCCACACCGTTTTGATCAAGATATACGGTGACATCCTTCGTCCGTACTGACGGTAGAATGGTATTTTTCACTGTGACCGTCGGATAACAAATCGACTTGTTCCCAGTTCCATCTGAGACGATCAGTTCCACCGTATTGGTTCCCAGGTCATCACAGGTAAACCGCGTCCGCGACACCTCAAAATTTACAACGCCACAATTGTCATTGGAACCATCATCCAGATCTATGCCTTCCAGATTAACCTCCCCCTGATCATCGAGATAAACGGTGATATCCCTGCAACGGGCATTTGGTGCAATCTGATCCCGTACGGTTACAGTCGAAGTACAACTGGAGGAATTACCACTGTCATCATACACCGTGAGAGTCACCTGAACAGGATTGCTAACATCCATGCAGGTGACATTCAATGGACTCACTTCCATGGACCCTATGCCACAGTTGTCCGTAGAATTATTATCAATATCTGACGGACCGATCGTAGCTACACCACTTTCATCGACATAAACAGTGATGTTCTTACACAAAGCAACCGGCGCTATAGTGTCCAGTACGGTGACATTTACCATACAGGTTGACTTATTTCCACTGAAATCGGTCGTGGTCAGTGTTACCTCTACCGGAGTACCTACATCCATGCATGAAAAGTCTGATGGGCTCACTTCCATAGATTCAATGCCACA